>DSAR01000463.1 GCA_011046405.1 Chloroflexota bacterium
CGTCGGCAGCGTACGGACCGTGATTTTCAACTGGCTCTTCGCCCGCCAGAACGACGGCCAATTCATCCTGCGCATCGAGGACACCGATCGCACCCGGTACGAGCCGGAGACGATCCTGACCTTGCTGGAGGGTTTGCGCTGGATGGGCCTGG
Organism: Chloroflexota bacterium; assembly: GCA_011046405.1. Taxonomy (GTDB): domain Bacteria; phylum Chloroflexota; class Anaerolineae; order B4-G1; family B4-G1; genus DSAR01. The sequence goes on from DSAR01000463.1 coordinate 153, forward strand.
ATTGGGACGAGGGGCCGGACGTGGAGGGACTCAAACGCTCGGGCGTGGAGAACGCCGACGCCTACGCCGTCGGCGGGCCACGTGGGCCGTACATCCAGTCGGAGCGTCTGCCGCTGTACCGCAAGGTCGCGGCGGAATTGCTCGAGCGGGGATGGGCCTATCGCTGCAACTGCACCCCGGAGCGATTGGAACAGGTCCGCGCGGAGCAGCGGGCGCGTAAGGAGACGCCGATGTACGACCGGCATTGCCGCAACCTCCCGCCTGACGCTGTCTCGCCCGACGACCCCAACGCCGTCGTGCGGCTCAAGGTCCCGTTGGAGGGAGAAACGTCTTTCCACGACGTGATCAAGGGAGACATCGTCTACGAAAACCGGATGATTGACGACCAGGTGCTCCTCAAATCGGACGGCTACCCCACCTATCACCTGGCGGTGGTGGTCGACGATCACCTGATGGAAGTGACCCACATCGCCCGCGCCGACGAGTGGCTCCCCAGCACGCCCAAGCACATTCTGCTGTACGAGGCGATGGGATGGGAGCTGCCGATCTATTGTCACGTGCCCCTGGTGATGGGCCAGGACGGCAAGAAGCTCTCCAAGCGACACGGGGCGACCGCTATCGAACAGTTCCGCCAGCAAGGTTACTTGCCAGAGGCGCTGTTCAACTACCTGGCGCTCCTGGGTTGGGCGCCGGGCGAGGGGGATGAGCAGGAGATTTTCACCCGCGAGGAATTGATCGAGCGCTTCGACCTGTTCCGGGTGAACAAGGCGGCAGCCGCTTTTTCCTACAAAAAGCTGGATTGGATGAACGGCGTCTACATCCGCAATCTCCCGGAGGAGGCGTTGTTGGCGCGCCTGTTGCCCTTCTGGCAGGCGGCCGGCTTCGTGCCCGATCCATGCCCGGCGGACGTGCGGGAGCGGCTCCGGCCCGTCGTCCCGCTGGTGCAAGAACGGCTCAAGCGCCTGGACGAGATCGTCGCATGGACGGCGTTCCTGTTCCGGGACGTGGCCCCGCCATCGGCGGAGAAGCTGGTGGGCAAGAAGATGTCGCCGGCGGAAAGCCTGGAGGCGCTGCGAAGGGTGCGGAAGCTGCTGGCGGAGATCGAGCCTTTCGAGCCGGAGGCGATGGAACAGCCGATGCGCGACCTGGCCGCCGAGCTGGGAATCAAGGCCGGCCCGTTGTTCGGGATCGTGCGCTGGGCGGTGACCGGGCAGAAAGTGGCCCCGCCGCTCTTCGGCTCCCTGGCTATCGTGGGGCGCGAGGACGTTCTGGCCCGCCTGGACGCCGCCGAGGAGACGTTGGCCGCTCATCCCGATCTGTAATCGTGCGGTTGGGCCGACGTTTGTCGTAGGCGCTTCAGCGCCGCAATCGCCAAACCGGATGCGAGTACGAAAGCGACGGGCTGTATTAGCCCGTCGCTTTTTCGCGCTGGGAGGGCTGGTTTTTACCAAGCTATTTGTCGTGGGTTTCTTCCCAGGGGTTGATCGGTTTGGCGTTTTCAGAAAAATAATTCTCCCACCTGCTCCCGCTGGATCGTCAGATCCAGCAGATGAACGAGTCATATTCGGCCTGTTTCGCCCACTTTTGGCCTGAATGGTAACCGCAGGTTGCACGCGATCCAGGCCGAGCGAAATGGGAGGTTTTAAATTCTGGAATCGCCTTTCTTCGGAAGAAACTGGGGAATCCTCTCAATAATTCGGGGAAAGAAACCAGGTTTTTCTGAAAAACCTGGTTTCTTGTTCCCCCCCCCCCCAGGTTATTGACGTGAGGCGACGAAAACACCGGCCGTCTTGGCGACCCGGTACGCGCCCGCCTCCTCGATCTGATTCTCGATCTGCCGCTCGACCTGTTCGATCAACCGCTCCCACACCAGGCCCTCCGGGAGCAGCGGTTCGTAGGCGTGGCGCAGGCTGTCGACGTAGGCCACCGCCGGGGCGGCTTCTGGGAAGAGCAGCGCGCTCTCGAGAACGACCTGTTTGACGTCGGGAAAACGCGATTTGAGAATCCGTGTGCCGTTTTCCAGCGTGAAGCGCATCCGTGCAGCCGCAGGCCGTAAGTCGGATGGAAAGCCCAGGGCCTCACAAGCCATTTCCGCCTCGGTGAAGAATCGTTGCATCGAATCACGGGCGTTGGTCGCCGCGACCAGCCGGCCGCCCGGCCGCAGTACGCGATGGAACTCGGCGACGGCGGTTTCGATCTGCGGGATATGGTAGAGGATGTGGTTGGCGAAAACGACGTCGCAACTGGCATCCAGCAAGGGGAGGCGCATCGCGTCGGCGTTCAGGAAAGCGGGTGGGTAGGTGTGTTGGTGGGCCGCAGCGTTGGCGGCCGCGTCTTGCAGCATGCCCCACGAGAGGTCGGCGCTCGCCAGCCAGCCGTCCCGCTGTAGCCGGGCGACGACCGGCTCGATATAGGCTCCCGAACCGCACCCGACGTCTAACACAACTTCGTCCCCACGCCAGGGAACGCGATCGAGCACCCAGGCGGGGAAATCGACCGGGGGCTGGGTATAGCGCTGGTGAGTCTGAAAGCGGACTTGCAGCGGCCCTTCGTTGGCGTACATCTGGGCGGTGATGGCCTGCTCCTCATTCAAATGTGTCCTCCTCGACGGGGCGGTAGATGGTGTAATCGAAGACGTGCTCGAAACCGAACTGCCGGTAGAGCGGGTATCCCTTGGTCCCGGCGGTGAGAGCGATCATATCGTGGCCCTGATCAGCTGCGTCGGAGAGGATGCGGTTCAGGATGGCCTTACCCAGCCCGCGACGGCCCCACTCGGGCAGGGTGGCCATGATGTAGACGCCGGGCAGGCCATAGCCTATAATCAGTGCGCCAATGGCGGCCGTGGGACCGCCGTCCAACCGGGCCATGTAGAGCCGGGCCGGGTCCCCGCGCAGCCAATCCTCGGCCATGGATTCGAAGTAGTCCAGGGCTATCCCCGGCGGAAAATTAAAGGCGATTCGGCGGATCGTGCTGGCGGCCTGCAAATCCTCTATGCAATCCGCCAGCCAGACTTCGGCGGCGGGGTTGAGTTCTGGCGTCTCGATCGCCGGCAGCGGCGCCGCCATCGCTGGCAGGGTGGGTGGGTCGAAACCCATGCCGTGCTGCTTGAGGAGTTTTCCAACGTCGCTGGGGCGGGGATTGGGACCGATCCACCAATACCAGGGGACATCGCGCTCGGCGAAGAACTGTTTGACCGCCTGGATCTCGGCGGTGATGGTGGCCTCGTCGGTGCCCGGCGGGTAGTCGCTGCCCAGGGCCAGGTTGAGGAGCGAGACCTCCAGGCCGCTGGAACCGGCCGTGACGCCGAGCCCGTCGAAGTGGGCGGCCTGGGGATAGCGCGTGGGCAGCCACGATTGGACCGCTTTCGTGTGCTGGTCGGTCAGGTGGATGACTTCGGCCGGGGGCCTGCCCAGCCGGGTTTCGATGATTTCCAGTGTCGCGCGTTTGAATTGATTCACGTTGACCTCGCTTTGGATTGATTGACGTGAAGTGGGTTTGGTTAGGATTCTTGCACGTTGGGCAAGAATTTGCTATCGATGACCCTTTTTTTGTTCTGGCTCTTCCAGGTTAGGCCCTAACCAATAGAATCCTTGCACAGCAAGCAAGAGCCGCTTCGCTTCTGCCATCGGCATCCTTTCTTGGCTCTGGCTCTTCCGGGTTAGGGGTGTTTATGGTCACGTTGATGCGCGATGTGTTGATCTGGCCCTTGGTCGAAAGGTCTTATTTCCAGCGCGTCAGTATTGTCTCCCGCTGGAAGAGCCTTATCGCCAGCCACAACACGCCCGCATTGATCAGCACCAGCACGGCTGTGGCCCATACCATCATCGCGGCGCTCATGTAGATCTTGCCGATCAGCACTGCCATGCTGAGGCCGATCAACGGCACGATGAACAGCGCCGTCACCTGCTGCGCCGCGCGCGGGTCGTTGATCCGCGACGAGGCGATCACCCCACACGACGTGGAGAGCAGTGCGAACAGGGGGCTGTGCAGCGCGATACTCAAGGTCCAGGCCGGGCGCACCAGTGCGGCAAACACCACCGGGCTGGTGATGAAATACATCCCGACAGCGGTCAGAACAAAGCTTAACCAGGTCAGGATGATCGCCGGGGCCGCCGAGGCGATCACCTTGCCGATCAGCAGCTCGGCCGTGCTGACCGGCGTCGCCAGCAGCGGTTCCAGGCTGCGGGTCTCTTTTTCACCGACGATGCTATAGGCTGCGACGTACACCGGCAGCGCCAGGGGGATCAGCAGCAGGTAGAACATGTACTGGTCGTTGAGCAGGATCATCATGGCGGTCTTATCGTCGAGGTGGGCCAGCTCGGGCGGCAGTGGAAGGTCGCCGTTCGAGGTCTCTTCGTCCGGGACGCGTTCCATGAACCATGCCGTGCCAACGATCATGGCGACCATCAGCACCGGCAACAGCGCCATCATCACCAGCACCATCTTGTTCTTGCCCATGTCCAGCCATTCTTTTTGGACGATGGCCTGAATGCGCTTTTCGTTCATACCGCTGCCTCCGATTCGCGCAGTAGGTCGAAATAGATCTGCTCCAGCGATTGCGTCTCCCGTTCCACGAACTGGACCGCGGCGCCCGCTGCCACCAGGGCTTGCACCAGGGCCGGGTTGTGGGCCTCGGGATCAACGAGCAAGACACGCAGGCCGCCCTCTACCGGTGAGACGGCGTCGACGAAGGGGAGCGCCTCGAGCGCGTCGGCCAGGCCGGGCGGGGTCGTTTTCAACCGCACGCGCACCGACTGGCCGTACATCCCGCGCCGCAGCGCCTCGGGCGAATCGACCCGAATCAAGCGCTGCTTGATCACCGCCACGCGGTCACACAACCGTTCGGCCTCGTTCAGGTTGTGGGTGCAGATGAAGATCGTGCGGCCCTGTCCCTTGAGTGTCTCGACGAATTCGCGCACCACGCGCGCAGCTTCGGGATCAAGCGACGAGGTCGGTTCGTCAAAAAAGAGCACCGGCGGTTCGTGGAGCAGCGCGCGGGCGATGGCGAGCTTTTGCTGCATACCCTTGGAAAAGCCGCCCACCGGCTCGGCGCGCCGTTCCCATAGCCCGAGCAGCGTCAGGTATTTGCGCACTTGGCCCGGCACATCGTCCACGCTGTGGAGCCGGGCAAAGAGATTCAAATTCTGCGCGGCGTCGAGGCGTGGGTAGAGACCGGGGGTCTCGGTCAGCAGGCCGATGCTGGCGCGCACCGCCTGGTCATCGGCGCCGATGCGGTGACCGTTGACCCACGCCGCGCCGGTGCTTGGCGCGATCAGGGCGGTCAGCATACGCACCGTCGTCGTCTTGCCCGCGCCGTTGGGGCCGAGGAAAGCGAAGACTTCGCCCTGAGCTATCTTCAGCGTCAGGTCGTCCACGGCAACGAGGCGGTTGAAGCGTTTACTCAAGTTCTCTGTGCGAATCATCTCGTCCTTTCTCTTTCTCTCTCTACAGGAGCAATCCCATGCGCAGCATTTCCAGGCGGTGCTCCAGACCTGCCTCCTCGACGGCCCTGGTCACGGCCTCCATCCAGGTCGGTACGACGATCTCGACGCGGCAGCCGGGACTCGCGGTGATGGTCTGGCTCAACAGGTCGGCCACCAGGTAGGTCGCCAGGCCGTCGTGTGCAGGATCGAGAAGGATTTCCAATTGGTTGACCGCTTTCTCCTGGGTGTGGGTTTCGTACCAAGCCCAGGCAACCACCTGTCCTTCGTCGGTGCGTACAACGAAATCTGTCCGCCGGTATCCGTCTGCCGCGGTGACGATTGGCTTTAACAGGCGTGCCATGAGCGCTCTCTGATACCGGGACCTCTCCACCGGTTCGTATGCTTGCAATGCTGCGGGGATGGCGCGCTTTTCCAGCTCGTAGCGCGGCTGCCAATCGGCATAATCCAGCGACTCCTGGCGATACCCTTCCGGCAGTGGGGTCGCTGGCGGGGGTTGGTCGCGGGTGGCCGTGTACCTGCTACTGCTGCTGTAACGAACGAATCCCAGCTTTTCATAGAGTTTGTATGCTGGTACATTCCCATCGGTCATGTCTAGCAAAATCCTGGACCCGCCGCGCTTGTGGATGAGCTCGACGGTCGCCGCCACCAGCTTTTGGGCAATGCCCTTGCCGCGATAAGCGGGGAGCACACCTACGGTGGCCATGTACCAGGTCTGGGCACCGCCCTGCCGGTTGGCGTTGGTGAATCCCACGATCTGCCCATTCTCTTCCCACACGTATCCGCGCACCAGGTCGCGCAGGCGCGGCGAGAGCCATTGGAAAAGGCGGACGAGTGGCCAGATGCGCCGCAGGTTCTTGGCTGATTCGATCGCCGATTTGGCCTCGTCCTGCTGAACATTCCATTCGGGGTGTTCCGGGTACTGCCAAATTTCCTCGGCCATTTCGGCCATCGTCAACAGATCGTCGGGTAATTGGAGCAAGCGCATAGACATATACAGTACCTCTCTTTCTGACGGCCCTTTATTCAGGGCAGCCAACAGATTGCAAGTCCAGATGGCTGGTTATCTTAGAAATCTTTGTAGAGCATCAAAGATCTCTTGGATGCGAGAAAGGTTGAACCGGTAATATTTGCCTCCTTCGCGTCGCTCCTCTATCAGGTAGCCGGTCGCGCTGAGTTGGCGCAGGTGCCGCGAGGCGCTGGATTGGCTGAGCCTGAGGCGTGTGATCACCGCTTGGGCGCTCAATTCTCCCTCTTGGGCCAGCAGTTCCAGGATGCGCAGCCGCGTATCGTCGGCCAGCGCGTTCAAGCGAGTCAGTAGCTCGGAGCGATTCAGGGTCGGGGATTGGACCATGGCACTTGACGGGATCCGGGCGCCAAAAACAGCCCACAAACTGTGCGTTCCAAGCTCGATCAATGCGACGTATGGGTCGAGGTGGGGGGAGGGGATCAAGACCAGATCTTTGATCTCTTGATCGATTTCATCCCATTTCGATGACAGGTCCCGGTCGGTCACCTGGGACAGGATCTTTTGGGCCGACTTGCCCCGGTAGTCGATGGACGCGAAAGCCGTGATCGATTCCCGCAGCATCGGTAGGCTGGCTTCCCATTCGGCTGCCAGGTGCTGGTCCCACATCGTGCGCAAGTGCTCGACGATGGCGCGCTGCAGCGCCGTGGGATCCTGGAGCCTGGCAAATTCTTGCTCATGCCACTTGAGGTCAAAGTCTCGATCATTTTTGTGCATCTGCTCGAAAAAAGAAAGGAACGTCTTCCGGTCGGTGAGCAGGTCTTGGATACTAGGCAATTCGCCCAGATCTTTTCCCAGGTGCTTGGCTGCCTTTTGGCGTATCTTTTGCATAAATTGATCGCGCATTTCCTGGGCGTCCAGCGCCTCCAGGTGATCGACCCACGCCGGAAAGCTGGGCCATTCCGTTTCTTCCAAGAACATTCCCGCGATTGACAATAACCATTCGTCGATTGCAAGCTGCTCTTGGGCCAGATCGGTCAGTGTTCGTTGCACCCACGCATTGGCGCTCGAGATGTCGGCAGAGAGCAAGATCAGGCTGGCGAGCATGTTGTGTGCCGGAGATAGGACAAAGCGGACCTGGATATCTTGGGGTGCGATCAGGTGAATTTCGGACATATTTTTCCATCCCTGCATATTACCCACATAACCGGGTAGAACGGTTTTATTATAACGTATCTTTGTTCCTTTGTCAAAAAGATTTTATAGACATTTAGATCTAGAATTCGGAAGCCTCAAAAAGTGCAATGTGTAGCGGATTTTGAGGCGACAGTAAAACAAGGGTGTCTCTGAGATGCTCGGCTAAAGACTTCCGAATTCTTAAGTGGAAAAATCCAAGTCAAACCAAAGTCTCTCTCTTATCAAATTATCGAATCCGAGAACGTGATCTATGCTTGTGATTGTCGAGAGCGTGGGCTATAATGAGATGAAAACTTCGGTGGGGGGATGGACGTGCGAATCGCAATCAACGCCTGGTTCTGGGATCGGCCCACGACGGGCAGTGGGCAGTATACGCAGCATTTGAGCGAGTACCTGGTCTCGGTGGCGCCAGCGTTGGATGTCGTGCTCGTTGGGCCACGCGCCACTTTTTCTCCAGCGTGCGCTTCGACCTCTGGCTTGCGATTTCGCCCCGTGACGCTGCCCCGACGGTGGCCCGCTGATTTGAGTAAGGTGTGGTTTGAGCAGGTGCTCTTCCCCCGCGCCTGCGCCGCGCTCGGCGCCGACGTGGCCCACGTCCCCTATTGGGCGCCGCCGATGTGGTGCAAGCCGCCCGTCGTAGTGACCGTCCACGATCTGATTCCGTTGCTGTTACCGGCGTACCGGGGCGGGCCGTTGGCGCGGCTCTACACCGGGCTGGTGAGCGCGACCGTCCCCAGGGCGGCGTTGCTGTTCACCGATTCGGACGCCTCGCGGCGGGACGTCCTTGCCCATCTGGCGGTGGACCCAGCACGTGTGCGGACGGTCTACCTGGCGGCCGACGGGCGCTTCTCGCCACAGGCGACGCCGGGGGACGCGGCCGCCCGCGCCCGTTACGGTCTGCCGGAACGCTACGCGCTGTACCTGGCGGGTTTCGACGTGCGTAAGAATTTGGCCACGGTGGTGGGGGCCTATCGTTGGGCCGGACCGAGCATTGGGACGGCGTGTCCCCTGGTCATCGCCGGTCGATTACCGCAACAGGACTCAGCTTTCGCGCCCGATCCCCGGCGGCTGGTGCGGGAACTGGGGGTGGACGAGGCGTTCGTGCACTTCCCCGGCTTTATAGACCAGGCGGACAAGCCCGCGCTCTACCGGGGCGCGGCGGCTTTCCTCTTCCCCAGTCGCTACGAGGGCTTTGGCCTGCCGCCGTTGGAAGCGTTGGCCTGCGGCACACCGGTCGTGGGCAGCGACGTCTCGTCTATGCCGGAGATCGTGGGAAAGGCCGGCGTGTTGTTGCCGCCAGACGACGTAGAGGGGATGGCGAAGGCGCTCATTCGATTGGCCACTGACGGGGAATTTCGCGCCGCATTGAGCCGTCGCGCGTTGGCCCAGGCGGCCCGATTTTCTTGGGCGCAGACGGCGCGCCAGACGTTGGCTGCATATCGGGAGGTTAGAGGTTGGAGATTGGGAGTTAGTTAGAATGACGTTTGCTTTTCCACCTGGTCAGAATGTGCTAAAATGAGTCCTGAGGAGTCATAAATATGAGTCACAAAGATATCCTGGCACAACTCAAGCGGGTGCACTTTTTTGAGGACCTCAAGCGAGGTGAACTCAACGCGGTCGTCCATCTGGTAAACCGGCGGCATTTCAAGGAAGGCGAAATCGTTTGCGAACAGGGGCGCTTGGGCCATTCGATGTACGTCGTCGAGAGCGGCGAGTTGACCGTCCATCACGTCGATTCCCAGGGCGTCGAACACCAGGTAGGTGTGTTGAACAGCGGCGATTATTTTGGCGAGACGTCTCTCCTCCTGGGCGAACCCCGGGATGCGACCGTTCGCGCCGCGCAAGATACGACGTTGCTACACATCAGCCGGGACGATTTCCAGCCCCTGCTCGATGAACAACCGTCGCTCCTGGACCACTTGAATA
>DSAR01000387.1 GCA_011046405.1 Chloroflexota bacterium
GACCATGGGGATGCTGCAGCTGGCGAGGATGTGGTCCAGCGTGATGGGCGTGTGTTCGCAGTGGCTGCCTGGGGAGGGATCGGCGCTGTTGCCGAAAATGTGCAGCCTGCCGGTCTCCATCTCGACGACGGTGAGGCGCAGGTGTTTGAGCGGCGGGTCAGCGTTGATGCGCTCCAGGTCGATCCACTTTTTCTCGATCAACGTCTGGCGCAGGGGCGCGGTGTCGAGCAGATGATCCCATTTTTCGACCGAGAAGACGTTCCACGAGCGCTGCTGGACGTCTTCGGTCGTCAAGCGACGCCACAGCGACCACAGGGAATAGGCGGTGTGGCCCGAGGCGATCGCTGCTCCGTTGACGGCGCCGATGGACGTGCCGACGACGACGTCGGGCGTCCACTCGTGCTCTTCGAGGAAACGAAGCACCCCCACGTGATAGGCGCCGCGCCCACCGCCGCCGGAGAGAACTAAGGCACGCATAGGATTTTTTGCAGCCATCAGATTCCTCCTTTCATTCCAAAAATTCTTTCTCTAATTGTTCGACTCTCTCCCTCACCTCCGGCTGCTCGGGCGCCAACAACAACGATATGCGATAAGCGTTGATCGACTGCTCAATCTGATCCTGCGTAGAACGCCACCAGCCCCACGTGTTGAGTTCCTGGACGATGTCGGGGACGTCCTGAAGCAATGGCCGCGCTTTCTCCAACTCGCCGGTCCATACGTAAGCCAGGGCCAGGCCCTTGTGCGTGGTGGTGTTATGGGGGTCAGCCTGCTGCGCTAACGCCAGGTGCTCGACCGCCTCCTGGAACCGATTCTGGTCGACCAATATGAGCCCCAAGCGCTGTTGGGCCGTGCGGTTTAAGGATGCAATGTGAATCGCCTGTCGATAGCGCGCTTCGGCCTCTCGACGCAGGTCGGTTCTCTGAACGTCCGTGAGCGGGTCCGACAAGTCGCCGCGAGCTTGCAGGACGCAACCTTGATTGGCGTGCCATGCAGCCGGCAACGGGTGAAGACTGACTAAGACGACGATCAGAAAAAGCAGCGCGACCCCGGCCGAGATGGGCCACCGCCACTGACGAGGCCTTCTGCGGGAGCGACGCGAAACGATAGCCGCATTTAACCCCAACAGAGCAAAGCAAGGTAGCCAGCACCATAAATCGACGTACTGGCGAGCGTCTGTGAAGCCGTGCAGCAAATTCGCCGTCAGCCCCAGCCAGGTGGCCTGATAGAGCAGATCGGGACCTCTCTTGCTATAGGTGAAGGTGGCCTGGTAGAATACAGCCAACGTCCAGAGCCAGGCGACGATACCCAGAAGGCCCTGTTCCAGCCACACCTGGAGATACAGATTGTGGGAATAGGTGAGGAAGGGGACCTGGATGAGCAGGGCATACCTGGAAAGCGTCATCGCAAACTGTTCGCCCAATCCAATGCCGGTCAATGGAAAATCCTGGATCAGGTAGACGCTGTTGCGATAAACCTCGAGCCGGTCAGGGCGTATAAATATGGGCGCCAACGTCCGGTTGAGAATGGGTATGTCATTCAGAGCCGTGACATCTCCCTGGAGGATTACGTAAAGGATCATACCTGTCAATAGAAGCGCCCCTCCGGCGATTCCCCAGCGTGCCGGTCGCCAGTAAAGGGTCGCCCAGACCGCAGACGCGAGGAGCACACCCACCCATGCCCCGCGCGACGTGCTCGTCAAGAGCCCCAGGGCCATCAGCAGCACACCGGCAACCCCAACGATGCGCCACACATTCCGTTTGAATGTGAGCGTCAGCGCGGCGGCCAGGAAGATCAAACCTTCCAAATAGGTCGCGGCGCTATTGCCCACAGGCGTCCAGGTGCTGGGCGACGGTATGACCTGGGCAAGGAACGCGCTCAGACGGCTAATCAGGCCAGCCTTTCCAGCATACGCCAGGTCGGGATACTGGGCGATGGTATCAATCGAAAGCAACACGCCTGTCAAAACGACGAAGGCGGCCATGGCGAGCCATCGACGACGGGATACGGCCAACCGGGAGATCGTGACGTAAAGCAAAAAGCCCGCCAACAGAGTGAGTAGTGTGTTCCAACATAGGCTGCGGTCATAAGCCGGCCAAATAGCCACGAAAGCGCTGAGTGCGAACATGCCCAGTGGCAAGTCCAGGGGAAAGAAGCGAATGAAAGGGCGTCGTTCTGTCATAGGGTTGAGACTCACCGTCTCTCATGGATCCTGTAACCCGGTCAGTGCGTCTAGCGCTGGCGTCCAATTCTCGTGATAGCGCAGGGCGCTTTTAAAGTCGGCCCGCGCGCCGTCGACGTCGTCGAGGGCCAGTCGCGACTTACCGCGCCAATAGTAAGATTCCTCCAGGTTGCCCGCCGTCTTTAGCGTGGCGCTCGCCAGGGCGATCACGTCCTCGTGACGGCCCACCCCATGGTAGCTCTCGTAGGGACCGAATTGATACCACAGCATGCGATAATGTAATCCCAATTGGCGCGCCTGGTCGTAAGCGGCGGCGGCCTCCTCGTGCCTCCCCAACGAGGTCAGGCTGGAGCCCACGTTGAAGCAGGAGAAGGTCACCCAATCGGTGCAATCGGCGTAGGCGACGCAGGTCGACGGCGGTGACGCGGCCTCAGCCTGGGCGCGCGCCAACGCGCCTTCGTACATCTGTTCGTCGTGCACGTCGTCCCCAATGAGGGCGGCCAACGACGCCCACCGTTCGAACGGGTAGACCACCAGGTAGACTCGGTTGAAGACCCGCCACAATTCATCCATCTCCTGGTAGTCAACGACGACGTCAGGGCCGTGTAACGAATCGTAGGTGAGGAACGCCTGGGTCTCGTCGTCGTAGCCGACGACGAGCCGGTAGTGGCCCAATTGATCGCTGGCGTCGCGGACGTACCAGGTCTCGACGATGGGTGGAAAGCCAGCCCGGACCAGGGTCTTTAGCGTCTCCAACGTGCCGTTGACCCGCACGATGGCGCCCAGGCCCAAATCACGGGCGTACTGTTCCATCTCCCAGGGACTGACGTTCTTATCCTCCGGGTCCGGTTTGAGGACCGGCGCCACGTCGTGTTGGGTCTGATTCAGATCCCAGAAGGAGAGCGCCATCGCCAGCGTGGCTGGCCCGCAGTTGTTCCAACCCTGGTGTTCGTGATGCAGGCCGGTCAATGTGAAACTGGCGGGCGGCGTCGGTGAGGGCGTCGGGGTGGACGAGGGGGTCAGGGTAGGTGGCACGTAGGTGGGCGTCTGGGAAGGAGACGGCGTCACCGTCCAGGTAGGCAAAGGGGTGGCGGTCTTCGTGGGTTGAAGCGCCGGTGTATGAACGACGGCCGGGGTGGGCAAGGTCTCGGGATGCGGGTTGTGACGCAGGGCTTGCAGGGGTTCCGGCAGGCGGTAGGCGTAGCGTCCCGGTAAAGCGCGGATGATGGTGGGCAGCGCGAGCAAGCCGACACCCAACAGCAGCAGCGCAGCGACTGAAATGAAAACGTAACGTGTCTTGATCATCATAAGGCTCTAGGATTTCAGAAACCCTTAGCTCAACGTGGCATATTAGTTATAGACGTTCAACGATCCAGACCTTGGAAGTCTCAAATGCCTATAATGTCGGTTCTTTGGGATTTCGCATGGTAGCGGCGAAAGATTAGCCACGAATTGCACGAATTAACACGAAAAACCCAAAGATTAGTGACAATTCGTGTAATTCGTGGCGAAAAGTTGACCACTTGCTAAGCCAACCAGGCGAACTACCAGAGAGCCATAATGTCTATTAGACTTGGGTGTGTTTCAAATGATTTAAGCCTTGTTCGTATCTTCTCAATAAGTTGGGGAGCTGTGGCCGGTCTCCCGACCGAGCCACAGCGGGCACGGTCAGGAGACCAGCCCGAGCGAGTTTGCCCCGGTTTATTGAGATGATACCCTTGTTCGTAGTACGGGCGCTAGGTAGCGGCGCTAGGTAGCGGCTTCAGCGCGCTTTTACGGCGATAAATCGCCTACTACAAACTTGACTCAAATGAAATGAAACCACCCATTAGACTTCTGAAGTCTACAGCCAATTGGATTCCCTTCCTCACCACTTCATTACCTGAAATCTCTGGATCACGAATGGACAAATAACACGAATTTTTGCTTCGAATGTCAAAAAACATTCGTGACATTCGAGCATTCGTGTGATTCGTGATAGAAAACCAGGCTCTTGGCCACGAATGTCGGGTAGTGAACCTCACCACCAGTCTTGATTCTTCCGATCGCGCAGATCCACGATCACGGCTTCCTTGCCATTTTCAAGGCGGATCCGGTGCCCAAGCGTTTGCTCGGTATGGACGATTTTCTCGGGGCGCTCGCCGTGTTGGGCCAGAAAGTCGAAGTCCTCCATCGTGAATGCTGGCGTATCCGGTTCGTCTGGTAGTGAGAGCACCAGTTGCTCAAACAGGGACCGGTCATTGATCATATCGCGGGGTAGGCGAATCTCGGCCTCCCGGTTACAGTTGAGGGCGGTCAATATCACAGTCTTGGCTCGTTGAGGACTGATGGACGCCGGTTCCATATGTCCGCTTTTCCAAATATCTAGAAATTCTTTGAGCAGTCGCCTGGGCGCTCGTCGAGGTGGTATGAGCACGTCCTTGACCGACCCATCCCACGGCGGGTTGTAATCGAGTAGAAAGGCGAAACCCTGGGCGCGGGTCTTCCGCCGATCCGTGTACCAGAACACCGCGACGTAAGCCTGCGATTTGTCGCCCCACTGACCTTCGTCGTCGTAATAATAAGCCTCCAGGAACAGGCTGGGTTGTTTTTCGAGTTCGATGGTATCCATGCCCGCCGCCGCCAGCCATAGCAGGGCCAGCGGTCGCAGATCCGGCCCTAGCGATTGCTCAACCGCCATGTCCCTCAACGTCTTCGCGTGCTTGTTCTGAGCGAGCCAGTGGGGCAGGACATCGTCCAGCCGGGATTGGGCCGCTTCTGACGCAGCCTGATAGGCCCGGAGCATGGCCGTCACCAGCATTTCCGACGAGACATCGCGCGCAAGGACGTCCAAGTCGGCCATGATCGCAGCGTCATCTTTGTGTAATAGCGATTCATCGGCCCAGAGCCTGTCCATGCGGGGACGTAGTATCGTCGCTGGCGAAATGTCGATCCGTCTCTTCTTTTTCTTACTCATCTTAATTGACTCCCGTTTTCCAAGTTGGCTTCTACATCCACATTATACATCCTTTTCGGTTCTAGCAAAAACCAAACATTTGTGAGATACTCGGCTATCTATCTCCCCGGTGTAGAGCCCTTGCCCGGCGATCTTGTGCAGGGAAAAACGTGGGGAAAAACCGAGGTGATTTTTTACACATCGTCGTCATTGCTATGGGCTACCCTTCGGCTGCTGATCTACGATCGGCGCTCAGGGCAGGCGTCGGCATCCCTTGCCTTTCTTTTTTGTCTATCCACCGGATTGTGCTACAATTCTCTCATAATGCCCTGACCGGTGTGGGACGCGCGTGCACGGGCTCTGTCTAGCAGGCTGTCGGAGAGAAAAACGCTGCCCCTAAATCTCGACGTTTTCAAGGCAAAAATGGGGCGTGAGGCCTCAATTTAGGCCAAAAACTACGCCTGAATGGGACGTTTCCTGTAAAAACAAACTCTCTCCGACAGACTGCTAGACGCGACAACGGCCGAGGCGACGATCTGGGGATCCGAGCGCTAGTGGTGGGTCCCGGAGTACGTCGGTATTAGTCCTGAGGCGGCCTATTTACCGTCATCGCGGGTCAAAGGCGGCGGAGCCTGGCCAAGTTCGATACCTGTCTATGTGGTGGGACGAGGCGAGCGGGGGCTGGTCGCAGTCGGGCATCACCAGCACACTAGGCCCCGGCGGCGAGCGCTTCAGCGCCCAGGTCGAGCACTTTACCCTCTTCGCCGTGCTGGGGGAGACGCGGCGCGTTTACCTGCCGCTGGTGCTGCGACAATAACCACTACTGAGGAGGGGCGGGCCAATGCGCCTGCCCCTCCCCACTTGGAGGCAGATATGAAATTCATCCGCTTGATTCTCACTTGTCTCTGCTGTCTGCTCCTATTTGCCGTCACCTGGGCCGTCGTAACCGCCTCTCTGGCCGATTGGAGCGAAGAGGCCCTGGTGTGGGACGAGGGTTGGCCGCGTTACTTCAGCCCCAGTGACGACGGGACGCGCGTCGTCGCCCTGCTGCCCTACAGCGGCGACGGCGATGACAGCCGCCACGTCGCCGTCTGCGAGAAAGTGGGCGGGGTCTGGCAGCAGCCGGTGGTCATCGCCACCAATGGTCACTATTCCGATGAAGGCTTCCAGACACTACCCCAGAGAACCCACCCCGTCATCAGCGGCGATGGAGAGACCATCATCTACGTGGGCTATACCGGCGAGACCTATGGGGCCTACGTGGTCACGCGGCAACCGGACGGCCAATGGAGCGATCCGGCGCTCATCGACACGGGACTGCCCAACACCCACTACTGGATCAGCCTGAGCCAGGACGGACACACCCTGGCGTTGAGCGACTATCCCTTTTTGGACACGCGGCACATCTACGTGCTGACGCGCACCGGTGATAGCTGGTCGGCGCCGCTGCGGGTCACGCCGGAGGAGGGACCATTGAGCGGAGGGGCATGGCCATCGCTCAGCGCCGACGGGCGCAAGTTGGTCTATATCCAGAATACCCGCGTCACGTTTACCGAATGGTCGGACGGCGGTTGGCTGCCGCCGCAGCAATTGACGCAGCATGATTGGCAGGAATACATGGCTGAATTCCCCCAGATGAGCGGCGACGGGCAGGCCATTCACTATTGGCTGGTGCGACTTATACCGGAAGACGGGGCCTACGTGCGCGTGGCGCAGGATTTATACGTGATGCGCCGCAGCGGCGACGGTTGGAGCGCGCCGCAGAAAGTCACCCCTACACCCACGAAACCCTCTCACGTGACCGAAGGCCCGGCCGCGGCCAATGAGGCCGCGACCCGCTTGATCTACACCCGCCCCATCACGGAAATTGACCCCGACCTGGAAGAGCCTGTGATTCACGCCGTGCAGCTTGAGGCGAACGAATGGCAAGCGGATGGCTGGCAAACAGCCACCCTGGTCGATGTGGCGGAATACGGCGATATGAACAACGGGCCTCGCCTGACGCCGAATGGTTTGACGCTGCTGTTTACGGGGGGAATCCGTGAGATAGATGGCGGGCTGAAGCTGCACGGCGCGATATGGCAGATGGAAACCGCCGTCGCCCCGCCCCCGCGCCCGTTGCCCATCAGCACCAGCGGTCTGATTGAGCCGGCTGGGGGCACGCTCTTCTCAGAGATCGATCAGACGCGCTACACCTTTGCACCCGGCACGTTTACAGAGACGGTGCGCTTTACCCACACGCATCAACTGCCCGCGACGTCACCATCGGGATTGGCGAGCAGCGGCCACGGCTTTGTGATCACGGCGGTCTATAGCAACACCCAGGAGCCGGCGCAGCCGACGCAACCGGTCACGGTGACGATTGATTACGGCGTCACCGGGCACGGCGTAGCCATTCCCGGCTCCCTCGGCCTCTGGTGGTTGGACGGCGCCGAATGGCTGCAGTTGAATAGCAGCGACGACCCGGATGCTCGGCAGTTGATGGGACACATCGGCCACTTTTCCCACTTTGGGGTGTTCGGTGAGACGCGGCGGATATACCTGCCGCTCGTGCTGCGGCAGTAGGCCCGACCAGCAATTGCCAATCGCCGATGAGGCCGTCCGACTGTTAGATATAGCGTATCTTCCCCGGTTTATTGAGGTGATACGACATAGCAGCAACTGGAAATGGAGATAATGGTTTGATGACGAAACGAGAGCTTTATGGTGTAACGATCGAATGCGTACAGGGAAACATCGTGGAACAGCCAGACGTGGACGCGATTGTCAACGCAGCCAACGCCGCGTTGCGCATCGGGGGCGGTGTGGCCGGCGCGATCCACCGGGCCGCCGGCCCGGGCCTCGAGACGGAATGCCGGCCGCTCGCCCCTATCCGTCCGGGGCAGGCGGTCATCACCGGCGCGCACGACCTGCCAAATCGTTACGTGATTCACTGTCTTGGCCCGGTCTATGGCGTCGACGAGCCTTCCGCTCACTTGCTGGCTTCCTGCTACCAGAACGCGCTCCAATTGGCCGAGCAGCAGGGCATTCGTTCGATCGCCTTTCCCGCCATATCGACCGGTGCCTTTGGTTACCCGATGGAACCGGCGGCGCACATCGCCCTGAATACTGTACTGGACGAATCGCCTAACCTTTCGTCCGTCAAGCTCGTTCGTCGGATGTGTGTTATCCGCTTCGTGCTATTTAGCGAACGCGCCCGAGCGATACACGCGCGAATTTTACAGGAATTGACCACCGGCCCTGAGCGTGCTTAGAAGCGATCCGCCGGATGTCGACTGACGCTCACGCCGTGTACGTGAATTGGCTGGAAGACCAGGTCAAATCGTTGGCCGGGTTTATCCTTCGCCCGGTCGATTTGCTTCGACGTTACGACCTTGACTATCTCCGCGCCGACGTGATCGCCGGCCTGACCGTCGCCGTCATCGCCCTGCCGCAAGCGATGGCCTATGCCATGATCGCCGAGCTGCCGCCCGAGACCGGTCTATACGCCGCCATCGTGGGCGCGCTGGTCGGCGCACTTTGGGGATCATCGAGTCATTTGCAAAATGGGCCCACCAATACCGTATCGTTGTTGGCCCTCTCCGTGCTTTTGACCGTCGGCGTCCCGGGATCTGCCGGTTTCCCTGCTATCGCCAGCCTGATGGCCATCGTGGCCGGGCTGATCCAGTTGGTTCTGGCCCTGGCGCGCCTTGGGGTCATGGTCAACTTCATCTCGGACCGGTGGTCGTAGGGTTTACCGCTGGCGCGGGCATCCTCATCTTCGTCAACCAGATTCGGAACCTGCTGGGCCTCCATATCACGTCGAGCCCCCATCCGTGGGAGATGATCCCCGCCATCGCCGCCCACATCGCTGCGAGCAATCTCCCCAGCTTATGGATCAGCGTAGGCGTCATCGCCCTGCTCTTGATCCTGCGGAAAGTCAATCGCAAACTGCCGGCCCCCCTCATCGCCATTGTCGTCTCCGCTCTGCTCGTCTTCCTCACCGGACTTGATGAACGGGGCGTCTCGGTGGACACCCTGACGCGATTTCGGTGGGCTGATTATCGCGTGCGCCACGCGAGCGGCCAACGGCGCGATGCTAGATCGACTGGCGCCTCAGCGCGATGGAGCGCTTGCTGTCTTGCACGAGACGACAGATGTGGACCCCGCTCAAGTGCTCACCGTTGACCAGCTCGTGAAAAGTAAGCGGGTCTTCTTCGCCGCCACCGGCGTCACTGATGGGGCGGTGCTCAAGGGCGTTCATTATCATGGCGACCGCGTGCGTTTCCATTCCCTGATCATGCGCGGCGAGACGCACATCCGCCGGATGATCGATACGGAACACTTGATTGAGTTCATTTTCAGCACGCTCAAACAAGTATGTTTTGGACAACGGCACGGCGGTTGAAACCGCGTGCTACGACCTGCAAAGTCGGCCTACGCCGACTCTAGTCCACGCAGGTGGA
>DSAR01000398.1 GCA_011046405.1 Chloroflexota bacterium
GTAATGCGTAATGCGTAAAACATCGCGTGTCATCCGTAATCTTTTGACCAAGGGTCACACCGTCACGGCGCTTGGCCGCCGCACATCACGTAATTGCTGTTGTGTTCCTCCTGCGTCGTCGCGAAGAGGTGGCTACCATCCTCCTTGGTACAATCGGCGAGGAAGTAGTAGTATCCGGTCTCGGCCGGGTAAGCGGTGGAACGAATAGAGGCCAGCCCCGGACTGCAGATTGGCCCCGGCGGCAATCCCAGGTTCTGATAGGTGTTGTAGGGCGACTCGAAGTTCGTCGCTTCCAAAGTGAAGTGAGGCCACCAGTTGCCCGGCGCGCCCATCGCGTACTGGACGGTGGGGCAGGCCCCCAGGAACCAGCCATCCCGCAGTCGATTGTGATAGACGCCGGCAATGGTCGAACGCTCCTCTTCCAGCACCGCTTCGCGCTCCACGATACTGGCCAGCGTCACCATCTGGTAGACGGTCAACCCCCGGTTGGCCGCCGCCGAGCGCATGTCCGACGTCACCCGGGCATCGAAGGTCTCCAACATCCGCGAGACCAGGTCGAAGGCCGTGGCCTCCTCTGCCAAGCGATAGGTTTCAGGAAAAAGGAAACCTTCCAACGTCGCGTCGGGGGGCAGATCGGCCAGGAATCCATAGCCCAGCCCGGCGTTGCGCCAGCCGGTGGTCGCCAACACCAGGAATTCTTCGGCCGCTATGTTGGTCTGGTTTCCGACTGCCGTGGCGACCTGTTCCAGCCGCATCCCCTCCTGGATGGTGACGACCTGCTCGTTGCGCAGCCCTCTCTGCAAGGTCTGAGCCACCTCGGGAATCGTCATCGTCTGGCGCAGGGTAAATTCCCCCGCTTCGATGCTGGCGTCCATCCCGTGATATTGGACGTAACGCCGGAAGAGCTCGGCGTCGGAGATCAGCCTGGCCTCCAGCAGTCGCTGGCCAACCTCAGCCGGCGTCTCCCCCGGCTTGATGGTAAAGGTCACCGGAGAGTCGTCGCTCCCGGCCGGTTGGGCCAGCGCGTCGGCCTTGGTCTCCAGGTAAGCACCGATGAGTACGTCGTTCGGCCCGGACAGGCCTTCCAGGGAAATTCTCCCTTCACCGCCTGGCCCATTACCCAAGAACGTGCGGATACTGAGATAGGCCACCACCAGGGCCACCAACGCCCCGGCGAAAACGACGACCCGCACGCCTAACTTAACGTATTTGAGAATGTCTTCGAGTTCTATATCCATAGTTATTCCTGTGCTGGTAGATCGGTATGTTGGTAGATTGGTAAACCGGTATGTTGGTAAACCGGTAGATTGGTATATTGGTGAACCGGTCTACCAATATACCAATATACCAATATACCAATATACCAATATACCAATATACCAACCTACCGACCCACCAAATAGCTTTGCAAGATCACGGCGGCGGCGATGGCGTCGATCTGGCCGTTGGAGCGGGCGCGACGTCGCGCTTTCTCGCTGTATTGCTGCCGCATGATCTCCTCTGCCTCGACCGTCGTGTATCGTTCGTCCCACATCACGACGTCCACCGGCTGCTCGTGGACTGCCAGGTAAGCGACGAGCGCTTCCACGTAAGCGTCCACTCGCTGGGCCTGCGGCCCCTCCGTGCCGTCCAGGCTGACCGGGCAGCCGACCACGATCGTCGTTACCTCATATTCCGCCACCAGGTCCGCGATGGCCGCGAAATCCTCCGCTTTGGAACTTCGCTCCAGGGCTTGCAATGGCCGGACGACGATGCCCAGCGGATCGCTGACAGCGACGCCCACCCATCGCTCGCCCACGTCCAGCCCCATCATCCGCACAACTTATCCTCCATACCCACCATCATGGCAGCGACGTCGCCTGTCCGGTCACCGGCTCCTGTTCTTGCTCCTTCGGCACGACACGCACGTCAATGCGCAAGGGCAGGAGCGGCATGCGATCAAGCCACGCCAACCGGCCCGACCAGCGGGGCCACAGCGCCAGACGGGGCGGCTCGGCTAACGGGAACGCATCGAGCAGACGCCTGCGCGCCACCTCCACCGGCTGTCCCTTGACCAATTCCACCGCCTTGTCGGTATTGAGCGAGATCGCCGCGTAACCGCTCGCCGTCACGAAAAAGGTGAACTTCCCCGGCCCCACGTCCTCCTCGGCCATCTCACCCACCTGGAAACGGGCGTCGATCAGGCTGTATCCCGGCGGCAATTGTCGCGAAAGCCGCGCATAGGCCACGTTCTTCGCGTTATCCACGTCTACGGCCCACCCACTGACCAGGATCTCCATATCCAGCCCCACCGTCTCGGCCTGCTCGGTGAGAAAGCGGTTATACGATTCCTTGGGTACCGCCTCGATCCGCATCGACTCTCGCAGCAGCATTTCTGTCGGTTCCAACAGGTAGCCCATCTCGGTGTAGGCCTGGTCGAACAGACGGTCGATCAACAATCGCCACACCCGGTCGTAATCGTCCCGGATGACCACACGTCTCTCCTGCGCATCAGCCCCTTGGGTCGGTTCCGGGTTGATGACCCGCACCGCCGAAGCTGCTGCGCCTTCTGCGCGGTTGATCTGGAACGCGCCCACGTTCCCCACACCTTCCTGCAGTCCCTCAATCGACACCGTCGCTTGCCCGCCGGCCGGCACCACCACGTCGGCTGTGGTGCGGAAGCGGATGGGATAACTGGTTGAGGACGTACGCACCACTGTCCCGGCCCGCACGGTGTAATCCTGCGCCAGCAGGTTGGTGAACAGCACCGTCCCCGTCGCCCGACCAGCGACGACGTCCATCAAGCCCGTCGTCTCCGCCTCGGCGTAGCCCGAGACCTCCACCCCCAGGCGACGGGCCGGGATCAACCCCGCTTGATTGTCTAGCGACTCGATATCCAGATCCACCGATACCGGCACAATGGTCGAGAACTCCTCCCCGGCCGGCACCAACGTCACCGTCCCGGCTGGTACGATGGTATAGGCGCTGGCAGCCAGGACGGCTAATACCAGGATGAAAATGAGGAACCGGAATCCCAACTTTAGCCAATCGACCCACCGGGGCAGCGGGCGCACGGCCCGGGGTTGGAGCCGCACCTCCGCATCCCACCAATGGCGGGGCGGTGGCTCGACTTTCTCCGGCGATCCCCCCCGCCATACCGTGCTTCTCTGTGCCCGTTCGACGGTGGAAAAGGCCGGGAACCCACATCCGCGCGCCAACTGGCGGCGCGCCGGATCAGGCGACACAATCGCCGCCTCCATCTGGTATCGCCCGGCCTCACGTCGCAGAAGGTCGAAATCAACCGGGTTGGATAGAAAGTGCATCTCCCACGGCACGCTTAAAATGACCCGGCCCCGGCCCAGTAATCGCAACCGGTACCGGATCGAGGCGAAGTCATCCTGTGGCTGTAGTTCAATGACCGAGTTCGTTCCTAAATGCATCGTCTATTGCCTATCACGGATCGCGGATCGCTTATCGCCTATCGTGGATCATATCTTTCAGCAAGCTGGGGACTTTTTGCAGGGCTTCGTCGAGCCGGGCGGCGTCGCGCCCGCCGGCCTGGGCCAGCGTGGGCCGCCCGCCGCCGCCGCCGCCCACGACGCGGGCGACTTCCTTGACCATCCGGCCCGCGTCGACCCCGCGCTCGACCAGGTCGGGCGTCACCGCCGCCACGAAGACCGGGCGATCCTCCAGCACCGTCCCCAGAACGATCACGCCGGAATCCATCCGGTCGCGGAACCAGTCGGTCATCTCACGCAGCACCTCCATACTCGGCGCCGTCACCCGGGCGTTCAAAAGCTGCACGCCAGCCACCGTCTCCACCCGGTCGAGCAAGCCCTCGAACTCGCGGTGGGCCAGTTTGCCCGCCAAGCGAGCGATCTCCTTGCGCGCCGATTGGAGTTCTTCCAAGAGCGCTTGCACCTTCTGATTGACCTCGTCCGGCGGCGTGCCCAGGTGGGCGGCCGCTTGCTTGAGCGTACCCAGTTGATTCTCGACCAGTTCCACCGCCTTGCGCCCGGTCACCGCCTCAATGCGGCGCACGCCGGCCCCGATACTCTCCTCGGAGACGATGTGGAACAGACCGATCTCGCCCGTCTCGTGCAGGTGGGTCCCGCCGCACAATTCCCGACTGACCGGTTCGCCCGGCCCGCCGATGCGCAACACCCGCACATCCTCGCCGTACTTCTCGCCAAAGAGTGCGATGACGCCGTCCTCGACCGCCTGACGGTACTTTTCCTCGGTGGCGACCACCGGGTAATTGACCAGGATCGTCTCGTTGACCGAGCGGGTGATCTCTCTCAATTGTTCGTCAGTCAATGGTTTGGGATGGGTGAAGTCGAAGCGCAACCGGTCCGGCGTCACCAACGAGCCGGCCTGTTGCACGTGCTCGCCCAGGACGTAGCGCAACTCGCTTTGCAGGAGATGGGTCGCCGTATGATTGCGGGCGACGTCCATCCGGTGGGCGAAATCGACCACGGCCCAGGCCTCGTCGCCCACGTGCGGTTCTCCTTTCTTGACCTCGCCCACGTGCACGATCAAGCCGGGAAGCGGTTCTCGCATGTCCTGTACCTCGATCTCCCACGTTGGCTCGCTCTTCACCTCGTCGTAGGCCGCGATGGTGCCGCGATCCGAAACCTGCCCGCCAGACTCGACGTAGAAACAGGTCTCAGGCAGAATCACCTCGACCTGGTCCCCCACCTGGGCTGATTGGAGCATCTCACCGTCGCGCAGGATCGCTGCGACCACCGTCTCTAGATCAGTCGTCGCGTATGGGTCGTGGACCACGCCCTCGTCCAACAAAGCGCCCAGGTCCTGGAGTTCGGCCAGGATCTCGCCGTAGCGCTCGATGGCTTCCTCGGTCTGGCCCGCGAACCGGTCCGCCTCCCGGGCCCGTTGACGTTGCGTCTCCAGGGCCTCCTGGTAGCCGGCCTCGTCCACCGTCAACCCCTGCTCCACCATCACGTCGCGCGTGATCTCCAGCGGGAGCCCGAAGGTATCGTAGAGTTTGAAGGCTATCTCGCCGGGCAGCACGTCTTTCTCCCGGCCCTTCAATTCAGCCAGCGCCTGTTCCAATTGGGCCAGGCCGGTATCGAGGGTGCGCAGGAAGCGCTCCTCCTCCTGGGTGATCGTCGCCAGGATGAACTCCCGCCGGTTGACCAGCTCGGGGAACTGGTGACCCATCCGCTCGATGATGACCTTGGCCACCTCGGCCAGGAAGGGCTCGTCGAAACCCAGCTTGCGCCCGAAGCGGGCCGCCCGCCGCAGGACCATCCGCGCCACGTAGTTGCGGCCCTCGTTGCCCGGCAGCACACCGTCCCCGATGAGGAACGTCACCGCGCGTCCATGATCGGCAATGACGCGATAGGACACGATGTGCGCCTGCACGTCCTCGTCGGTGTGCCCCGCCATCTCCTGCACCCGCCCGATGATGGGCGTGAAGAGGTCGGTCTTGTAGTTGGAGTCCACGCCCTGCAAGATAGCGACCAGCCGCTCGAAGCCCATCCCGGTGTCGATGTGGCGGGCGGGCAGCGGGTGCAACGTTCCCTCGTCGTCCTTGTTGTATTGGATGAAGACCAGATTCCATATCTCGGTGAAACGAGCGCAATCGCCGTTGACCTGGCAGACGTGGCCCAGCTCATCCTGGCGGTCGCAGACTTCGGGACCCCGGTCGTAGTGAATCTCACTGCACGGCCCGCATGGCCCCGTGTCGCCCATCTCCCAGAAGTTATCCTTGCGCCCAAAGTACAGGATATGCTGGGAGTCCATCCCCGTCTCGGAACGCCAAAATCCAAGCGCCTCGTCGTCGGTCTCCAACTCGCCATATTCGTCCTTGAAGACCGAGGCCCACAGTCGCTCACCGGGCAGGCCAAGCACCCCGGTCAGGAGTTCCCAGGCCCATCCGATGGCTTCCTTTTTGTAATAATCGCCAAAGGACCAATTGCCCAGCATCTCGAAAAACGTGTGATGGGTGGTATCCCGCCCCACATCCTCCAGGTCGTTGTGCTTGCCCGAGACGCGCATGCACTTCTGCGTATCGACAGCACGGGTGTAATCCCGGCTTCCGATCCCCAGGAAGACGTCCTTGAACTGGTTCATCCCGGCGTTAGTGAACAGGAGCGTGGGATCGTCGGCCGGCACCAGGCTGGCGCTTGGCACGACCGTGTGTCCCCGCTCGGCGAAGAAATCGAGAAAACGCTGGCGGATCTCGGCGCTGGTCATTTTTTTCGTCGCACCCTTCATCATGAACCCCACTCTCTTCTGCTTTCGTGGATCTGTGCGCACTGATAACTACTCCGGATAACAATCGAACACCGGTTGAATGGGCGGTATTGTAGCCGGAAGCAAAAGAACTGTCAAACACGTAGAAGGTGAAAATTCGCCGCAGAGCACACAAAGATTCGGTGGGTATTTAAGTTAGCTGACGCGTAAAACGTGATGCGTTGTAAAGAGCACCTTACGTTTCACGTTTTATGTCTTAGAATTTCGCCCCCCCCCGTCCCTCGTCTACTTGCAAACTTGCCACTTACCCACTTGCATACTTGCCACTTACCCACTTGCACACTTGCCTACTTGCACACTTGCCTACTTGCCTACTTGCCTACTTTCATAGTATACTACCGACATCCAAACGCAAATCATCCCACCGGAGGTCACCTTGAAGTGTCCACGCTGTGGTTACGAGAATCTATCGCCGCCGACGCCCTGCCCCAACTGTGATTTCACCGCCTCCCCTGCTCTGCTGGAAGCTCTCTCGCACGTCGAATACCTCCTGCAGGAGATCGACGGGTGGGAGGACGTCGACAACGACGTCAAGGCTAAACTGCGCGTCCGCTACCGCCAACAGAAGCGCGAGATCGAGGTCGAACTCGACCTGCGCCCCCCACCCCTCACGCCCGAGGAGGCCCGCCAGGCCGCCCAGGAGATCTGGCGCCGGCGCCGCGTGCTGGCATGGCTGGAGCGGTGGCAGACGCGGGGCTGGATCAAGGCCGAGGTGGCTCAGGATTTGACCGAGCGCAACCGCGCGCGCATCCAGGCCCTCGAAACGCGCCTGGCGGAGCCGGAGGCCCCGCCCGCCAGACCTCTCACTGGCCCGAAGCAACAGTTATCCCTGCTGAAAAACACGCGCTCGCTCCAGGATCAAATTCACCAGGATAGAGGCTGGACGAGCGAGGAGGCCTACCAGGCCGCGAAAGAGGAACTGGACCGACAGATAGAAGAACTGGAGATCGAGCTGGGCCTGCGACGTCCCAAGCCGAAACCCCGCCCACAGCCGCCGCCCCGGGAAGCGCCAGCGACACCCCCCCGTCCCCGTCATAAAAGAGAGCCTATCACCTGGGAGCGCGTCTGGGAGACGCTCCTTTCGGAGCGCACCCTGCGCGCCTTGCTCTTCGTCGGCGTGTTCCTGATCTTCGTTGCCGCCGTGACGTTAGTCATCCTCAACTGGCGCCGTTACGCGCCCTGGATGCAGGTCACTTTCCTCACCGGCTTTACCCTCTTCTTCTACGGGCTGGGATGGTACGTGCGGAATCCAATGGGTCTCCGCGAATCCGGCATCGCCCTCAGCGCCACCGGCGCCCTGCTGATCCCGGTCGACTTTTACACCATCTATCTCACCACTGGCATCTTCCCCCGCGAGGCATGGGCCGAGGTCTGGTTGCTGGCCTCGCTCGTCTGTTTGCTCGCCTACGTCGCCACGGCGGTCCGATTGCGCGCGCAATTCTTCGGCTACCTGGTCGGCGTCGCCATCGGCAGCCTGTGCTGCGCTCTCATCCAGGTCTCTGGCATGCCGACCGATTGGTGGTCGCCGACGCTGTGCGCGCTGGCCCTATTGATGCTCTTGCCCACCCACCAGTGGGAGATCGGGTCCAAAGATGAGCTCGGGCACACATTCGGGCGGCCCTTCCGCCACCTGGCGCTGCTGACCGCCACCGCCGTGCTCCTCATCGTCTCCGGCGTGCGTCTCTCCCTGGGCGTCATCGGACCTCCCTCGACGCGCCTGTTCCGCCTGACCGTGGCGCTCGATTGGTGGCTGGCGTGGGTCACCTACGCCATCGCCGCCGTTCGGCGCCCACGGCGATCCCTGACCGCGGCCGCCTGCGTTACCGCGCCCGTCGCGCTCTACCTGACGCTGGCGCTGTGGGCCGAGACGAGTCCCTTCGACCCCGCCTGGTACGCCCTCGGCTGGGCGCTGCTCGTCCCCCTCTACCTGATCGCCGGGCGGAGCCTGCAGGGAAAACCCATCGCCACCCCGCGCCTCACCGGCATCGTTCGCCGCCTGTCCCCAACCGGGGAAGCAGACCGCCGGCCGCAGGCCCGGACTTTGGTCAACTGGGCCGTGGTCTTGATCCTGCTGGCCTACGGGTGGGCTCTGCAGGAGATGTCGGCCGCCGCCCTCGTCCACGCCGTGCTGGCGGGCGACCTCGTCCTGGCGGTGCTCCTCTGGCAGCGTCCCCGCCTCTTGCCCGTCGCCAGCCTGCTGACCGTCTCCGCTGTGACCACCTGGATGACCACCCTGGGGCTCGACCTCGCCCGTTACAGCGTGGGTTGGGCGACGCTGGCGATCCTCCACGTCGGGCTGGCCGTCCGCTGCCGGCCCGCCGACCGTTACACCGCCCAACTCTACGGGGCCGGGTTCACCACCGCCGCGCTCTCGTTGCTGCCGCCCCTCGTCGCCCTGGATCGGGACGCGATGGTCTACGCCCTGTTCAACTGGATCGCCCTGGCGACGTGGATGGCCTGGCTGGCCCACCAGAAAAAGTACCGGGGGCTCCATCGCTTCCTGCGCCTGTTCCACACCCGGCGCCGCAGCGTGCTACACTGGGCCATTGCCGCACCGCTGCCCATCCTGTTCTGGCTGATCTGGATCGGTGAGGGGGACCGCGCCGACCGGTGGCTGGGGGTGGGCTTCGCCGCCCTGGCGTGGGTCTGCCTGGGGATCGGGCGCTGGCTGGCCCACAAGGACCGGCGCTATGGGCGGCCCTGGCACGTCGTCAGCTTCACGTGCAGTGTCGTCGCCCCCGTCGTGGCAGCCACCGCGCCGTCCGTCGTCGTGGGGGGCGCTTCCCTCGACCGCCTCCTCCTGGCTGTCACACTCCTGGGCACCGCCGCGCTCTACTTCACCTACGCCCCTCTTTTCCGCCGTCGCTGGTGGCTGGCAGCCGGCGGCCTCGTCCTCCCCTTCGGCTACGTCCTGCTCCTCGACCACCTGGGGCTGTCCCCCGATCCCCTAGCGGCCTCGCTGGCGCTGGTCCCCACCGCCTATCTCCTGATGGCCATCTGGCTGGAAAAACGCCGGGGCGTCTCCACCCACTTCCTGGATCCGCTCTATGGCGTGTCCCACGTCGTCGCCGCCGCCACCGTCGTCTGGGGATTCGGCGGACTGTGGAACCGGGTCGCCTGGTCCATCGCGTGGACGCCAGAGGCCCAAACCTGGGCCGCCGTCGGGCAATTGATCCTGGGGATCACCTATGGAC
>DSAR01000351.1 GCA_011046405.1 Chloroflexota bacterium
ATATGGACGTGATCACACCCAAAAGCACCATCCTCGTCGTGGACGACGATCCCATCGGCCGCCGGTTGATGAAAGTCGTGCTCTCGCGCGAGAGTTACCGGCTGGCCTTTGCCGATAACGGTCCCGAGGCTTTAGAAAAGGCCAGGGAACTCACACCAGATCTCATCCTGTTGGACGTGATGATGCCAGACATGAATGGTTTCGAGGTATGCCAACGCCTGCGGGCCGATCCACTTTTGGCCGAGGTGCCTATCATCATGGTCACTGCCCTGGAAAATCGGACGTCACGGGCAAGAGGGATCGAGGTCGGAGCCGACGATTTTATCTCAAAGCCCTTCGATCAGGCTGAATTGCGAGCGCGCGTCCGGACCATCACCCGGCTCAATCGTTATCGCCTATTGCTGGAAAGAGCCAAATTCGCACAGATCATCGAAATTTCGCCTGATGGGCTCCTCCTCGTCGACGCGAATGACAACATTCAATTGGTCAATCCCTCGTTATGCCGTCTCCTCGATAGGGAAGAGGATGAGCTCACCAACCAGAACATCACCGCGTTCATTGAAGCACAACACCGCGACCGGTGTCTCGCCTATTTTCACCAGGCAATAGCCGGGCACACCCACTCGCCAACTATAGAAGCCGAGTTCCTTCGAAAAAATGGCGAATCGTTCCCGGTCGAGATCAGCGCTGCGCATTTTGTATGGCGAGGAGAATCCGCTGCCCAGATCATTGTTCGAGATATTAGCGAACGTAAACGAGCCGAGGAAGCGCTCCGCCGATACGCCGAGGAACAGACCGCCCTGTATACCATCGCCTCGGTCGCGGCGTCAGAGTTAGACCCGGACAGTTTGCTCGATGCTGTTTTGAACGTTATTCTCACTGCTTTGAACGCCGACGCCGGATGGGTCGCCTTGCCACAGTTTTCGCCGAAGCAGACGTCTCGCATCGCCGTGTGGCGTGGCGTCTCCGAATCCTTTATCGAAGAGCAAGAGCGTATGATCTCACAGACGCCCATCGAAGCGCTGTTGACGTTTAGCCCATCATCATCATCATCATCATCATCATCATCATCATCATCATCATCATCATCATCGTCGTCGTCGCCGCCGGATCGCTCTCCCCGGCCAATCGCTGAATGTCCCCATCTCCCTCAGGGCCTGGTGAGAGAGATGGGATTGGAACGCTACATCAGCATGCCTTTGAACAGCGGGAATCAGATCCTTGGCGCCCTCCACCTCGCCTGGCGCACGCCCCCCCCCTGGTCCAATACCGATATCGCGCTGCTCCAAACCATCGGCCAGCAGGTGGGTCTGGCGCTCCACAACGCCCAACTCTACCAGACGACCCGCCAGATGGATCGCCTGCAGGCCATCAATGACCTGGATCGTGTTTTGACGACGACGCTCGATCCGCACAAAGTGGCCGAGGTCGCCTTGATCCAATTGGGCAAAGCGTTGAATACACCAGCTAACGCCCTCTTATTGTGCCTCTCCTCCTCCACGGATCATCCCATTCACGCCTTTGTCCCGGATCGAGGATGGCGTGAATCATCGCTCGCGGATGAAAACGCCGAGCGACTGAACACGCTCATCCATCGACTGCGCCAGGATCGCTCGATCCAGATTTCGGGCGCTGAGCTGGTCCCGCTCAGCGGCGTCCAAGACCTCAGCCAAAACTGGGGGGCCTGCGGTCTGGCGACAGCCGCCTGGGGTGAAGATGACCTCGTCGCTATCTTTGCCTTCGGGGGACACCCCATCGAACGTCCTTTCATCGACGAGGACAAAGCCCTGATCGACGCAGCCATAAGCCGCACCGGGCAAGCGATCCGGAACGCCCAACTGTACCAGGCCAGCCAACGACAATCGACACGCCTGGCGACGCTAAACGCTGTCAGCGCGGCCGCTGTCTCGTCGCTCGAGTTGGACACGATCCTACGCCAGGCTCTGGATCTGACCTGCCATGCGTTGGGGGCGACGATAGGTTCCGTCCTGCTCCGCGACGAGGATACAGGCGAACTGATCTTCGTGATTGGCGAGGCGGATACAGCCTCGCTGCGTGGAAAACGCCTGGCGCCTGGTCAGGGTATCGCCGGCTGGGTCGTGGAACAGGAACAATCGGTATACGTCAACGACGTACGTCAGGACCCCCGATGGTATGGCGGGATCGACGAAATCACCGGCCTTCAAACCCGTTCCCTGATGTGCGCCCCACTGAAACACCGGGACAAGATCACCGGCGTCATTGAAATCATCAACAAGCGCCAGGGGAAGTTCGACCGGGATGACCTGAGCCTTCTCGAAGCGGTGTCCTCCATCGTCGCCTCGGCGATGGAAAATGCCCGGCTCTTTACCGATATCAAGAGCAAAGCCAACGAGTTGGCCCTGTTAAACGAGATCGGTGTGATGTTGACCTCGACCCTCGATTATGCCACCGTCGTCCACGCCGCTTTATCCCAAACCCGGCGCTTGTTCTTCGCCGAATACGTGTCCCTGCTCCAACCAGATCCACAGACGGAAACCCTCCATTTCATCAAAGCGCTGGCGGGCAATCGAGAGATACAGGTCACGTCCCAATTGGCCCAGGATGAAGGAATTGGCGGATGGGTGATGGCGCATCGCCAGCCGCTTCTCCTGGAAGACGCCCAGGCTGACGCCCGCTTCTGGAACTGGGTCGGGCAGCACACCGACGCACCGGCTCGGGCGATGATGGCAGCCCCGCTGCTGGCCCACGACCGGCTCATCGGCGTCATAGAGGTCATCAGCAGCGAAGCCAGCATCTACACCCGCGAGGATCTGCAAACCCTCCAGGCCCTGGCGGCTACGTTGGCTGTCGCACTGGAAAACGCCAGCCTCTACGACGAGTTGCGAACCCTGTTGCGCGAGCGGGAAGAGGCCCAGGCCCAATTGATCCACGCCGAAAAGATGAGCGCGTTGGGCCGATTGGCTGCCTCCATCACCCACGAGATCAATAATCCGCTGCAGGCGGTTCTCTCCTACCTGACGCTGGCCCAGGAGGAGCTGGAAAGCACCGGTGACAAGGCCCGCACGACCCGTTATCTGGACACAGTAGGCAGCGAGCTGGAAAGGATCGCCGCCATCGTGCGCCGCATGCGCGACTTCTACCGCCCGGCCAGCGAGGGCTTCAAAGCGATCAACATCCATCACGTCCTCGAAAGCGTCCTGGAATTGACCCACAAGCAGCTTCAACACAGTGATGTGAACGTCGTACGTGAGTGGGATCAAGCGCTAACCGTCCTTCACGCCAACCCCGATCACCTGAAACAGGTATTTCTCAACCTCGTGCTCAATGCCATTGACGCTATGCCCAGCGGCGGGGTGCTCCACATCGCCACATCTTTGAGTCACATACAAATCGACGACAGGGCCGAGGATTCGCGTCCCGCTGCAAGGATCACCTTCAGCGACACGGGGGAGGGGATTTCACCCGAGACCCTATCCCATTTATTCGAGCCATTTTTCACCACCAAGGAACGGGGAACCGGTTTGGGCCTATCGATCAGTTATGGGATCATCAAAGCACACAACGGGGACATCGAAGTGGAAAGCCACGTGGGTATGGGGACGACGTTCACCGTGCTCGTGCCCATTGAGCAAGTGCAGGCGAAATGAAAGGGGAGGGTGGCGAAAATGGTTTCGGCAAAGAAAATCCTGGTCGTCGACGACGAGAAAAATATCCGCTTATCTCTCGAAGAAATACTCTCGCGAGACGGTTACCAGGTCACCGCCGTGGAGAGTGGAGAGGATGCCCTGGACTTGCTGGACGCTCAACAACGTTTCGACGTCGCGCTCGTCGATCTAAAGATGAAGGGAATCGGCGGCGTCGAGGTCTTGAAAGCCCTGCGCCAACACGCGCCCCAAACGGTCGTCATCATCCTGACCGCCCACGCCTCGCTGGAGACGGCGGTCGAGGCGGTGCGCCAGGGCGCTCACGACTACCTGTTCAAACCCTGCCAGCCGGATGAATTGAGGGCCAGTATCAAAAGAGGGCTCCGTGACCAGCAAATCCAACGGCCTGAACTATTGGAACAAATCGAACAGGTGGCCAACCACCTGGAGAACATTCGGGCCACCCTGATAGAGGAAGAAACACCCCCAACTGTCCCTTCACAGGCAGTCACCGACACAGTTATAGGTAAAAAGCGCTTCTTGACGTGTGACGATTTAATCGTCGACATCCTACGCCACTTGATCACCATAGGCGGTTATCCCCTCGATCTGACGCCGACTGAGTTCGACATGCTGGCCTATCTCGCCCAGGAGGCGCCTCGCGTCGTCTCACCCCAGGAGCTCATCGACGCGGTCCACGGATACGAGAGCGAGGTATGGGAGGCCAGCGAGACCGTTCGTCAACACATCTACCGCCTGCGCCAAAAGATCAAAGAGATCACCGAGCGCGACGTCATCCACACAGTCCGAGGCATCGGCTACACCCTGAGCGAACGAGGTTGGTAGGTTGGTATATTGGTATATTGGTATATTGGTAGGTTGGTAGACCGGTAGCGTTACGCTAACCCTCGCCCTCTCCCTGTCTCCCCTGTTTCCTCACAAAACCTTCACACAATCCTCACACAACCCTCACGGCACTGATCGGCTTATTTGCTACAATACTGATGATCCACATTACTTAAGGAGGGATGACAGTTATGCAGCAATGGCGACCGCTCGTGTCACAACAAACCTTATCCCAAATATCTCACCTGCCGTACGCTTTCT
Source organism: Chloroflexota bacterium (assembly GCA_011046405.1). GTDB lineage: Bacteria > Chloroflexota > Anaerolineae > B4-G1 > B4-G1 > DSAR01. Next base: position 4,734 of record DSAR01000351.1, read on the forward strand.
CGATCCATCAAGAGGGGACGGATTGCACGATGGAAAATTCGCACGCTGCCTTCATTCAAACCGTGTCACACGAACTCCGCACACCGTTGAGCATCGCCCAGGGATACGCCGAACTTCTCCAGGCAGGCGATATGGGCGGTCTAAATCCCTCACAACAACAGGCTATCGCCATCATCACCAAACGCATGTACCAACTGCACACGATCATAGAACAAATCGGCATTTTGTTGTCGATTGAGGCCAACGAGGCCATCGTCCTGCCGGTCTCTTTGACCGAGATCGCAACACAGGCCATCGAGACATATAAAAAACCGGCCCGCCAGGCAAACCTGGGGCTAGAGACAAGCCTATCCCCCGACGTCCCGATCACCAGCGGCAATCCCCATCACCTGAAGCAAGCGGCCGAGAACCTCATCGACAATGCGATCAAATTTACACCGGCCGGTGGACAAGTCGAGATCAAGACCTACACCGAGCCGGATTGGCTCTGTTTCGCGGTTTGCGACACCGGTATCGGGATACCCAAAGAGAAACTGGATCACATCTTCACCAGTTTCTACCAGATCGACAATTCATCTACCCGCAAATACGGCGGGCTGGGGATCGGCTTGACCGTCGCCAGGGCCATCGCCGAGGATCACGCCGGGTGGATAGACGTAGAGAGCAAACCCGGCGTGGGTAGCACGTTCACCCTCCGGATTCCCACCCCGCGCAGCGAAAGCAATTGGCAAAACGATCTGACGTCCCACCGCATCCTCGTCGTCGACGACGAGGAAGTCATCGCCCTGGGGCTCAAAAGCGGCTTGGAAGCCCTGCCCGATTGTGACGTCTCCATCGAAACCGATCCTAAAAAAGCACTCGCGCATTTTCAGGAACAACCCTTCGATCTCCTGATCACCGATTACCAAATGCCTCGTATAGATGGCGTCACCCTGGCAAAGCGTGTTCGGGAGCTATCGCCTGAGACAAACATCATACTGCTCACCGCCTACGCCGACGACGAACTGATCCGTCAAGCTGAGCGTCTCGCCATTGAGCACGTGCTGGACAAACCGGCTCAACTGGACAAAATCCGGCGTACCGTTCTTTTAGTCCTCAATCAATGTGAGACGCCGAAAACTTATCAAGCAGGAGGTTAATATGTTCAAAACTCAATTCGTCAAACGTTCATCCGGGCGGGGGAGAGATCGCTGCGCGATTCTCTCAATTATACTTTGTGTCGTCTTCTTCTCATTTATGATCCCCACCCCCGTCAATGCGTTGCCGGCCGGTTTCCAGGAATACCTGGTCATGGGAGATGAGTATCAGATTTACCGAATGTTCAATGACTTGAGAAGCAGCGGCTCCTTCAACACGGAGATGGTCTCAATCGTCACCATCGTCGCCACGTCCAACGGGCAGCAGATCTATTACGACCATTGGGAGGACGGGTACGAGGAAGATATCTTCAACCCCACCCAGCCCACGACGCTCGTCTTTGGCGACGGCGATCCTTCCAATGGCGACAGCGGACACGGCAATGACACGCTCGCGAAAGGGGTCGTTCTTACGCTGAAGAGCAGCGTTTCAGGCGCCGGCAACGTCGTCACCGGGACGATCAACGTGGCCTCCTCGCGGGATGCGAACGAGATCCGCTTCGACAGCCGCGACCGCATCGTGACCACCGGCGGGCCAGTCAACGTCGTACACGCTGTCTGGCCTCACGGCGAAACGTACATCGGCGGCTCGTGGGAAATCTATTCCTTCCAGGCCTGGCAAAACGGCACGTCCTACACCATCCCCGTTGGAGAAGACTCCTACACAGACAATGGCGGTGCAAGTGGGCCTTTCGCCGATTTCAAGCACGTCTGGTTAGAGGTTCAGGCAGCTGAGGACAACACCAACCTCACGATAGATAACGGGAACACCACCATCAACCTCACACTCAATCGAGAGGATACCTACGGCAGCAACGGTTGGATCAACGACACGTCGGCCGACGCCATCACCATCAACGCAGGCACGACGGTCAACGCCGATAAACCGGTGCAGGCCGGACTGGTCACCGGTTCTGATGGCACGTACCAAACCAGGTTCTTCGCGATGATCCCCGACGTCGTGTGGGGCACCGAGTACCTGGCTCCCGTGACGAGCACGAGCGACGACTCAGTAGACAGCCAGGTGTACATCTTCAATCCCAACGATTTCGACATCACCGTCAACGCTTCTGATCGAACCGGCTCCGGATCATTCAACGTGCCAGCGTTCAGCGCTTACACGTACAGTCAAGGTATGGGCCGGTACGTGCCCCAGGACTCGGCCGCCCGCCTGAAATCCGAGCACATTTTCTGGGCGGTCGGATCACACGACTTCTCGAAGACGCCCTACGATTGGGGCTACTCGCTCATTCCGGTCAACTTCCTGACCAGCGATTATTACGTCTCCTGGGCGCCCGGCTCGGCCAACGACCCTCCTACAGAAAATGGGTCGCCGGTCCACGTCACCCCGCGCGACGATAACACCACGTTCTACGTGGATTACAGCCCGACCGATGGCGTCGTCGACCGCACATTCACCCTCGACGCACTGGAACGGGAATTGATCCTCGATCCGGATAACGACAACACCGGTATGCACATCTGGACCGACAACAAGCCCTTCATGGCCGTCTGGGGCGAGACCCCTCCCCATGCCGGCCGGGCGTTTCCCTATCTCGACCTGGGGACGACGATCCTGCCCCTTTACCACGGCTGGCTGGATCCAATTTTGAGTGTGGACAAAACGGCCACCCCCCAGATCCTGCCATCCACCGGCGGCGTCGTGACGTTCAAGCTTGACGTGGCGAGTTACGACAAGATCATGAACGACGTCAACGTGACCGATACGCTCCCCGCCGGTTGGACCTACGTTCCCGATAGCACGAGCATCGTCTATCCCGATGGCAGCTCGGCCGACCTGAACCCCGCCATCGACGGGCAAAATCTGGTCTGGAACTTGAACCAAGACCTGTATCTCAACGAGATGCTACAGATCACGTTCGACGCCCAGGTTGACAGCCTCGCTTCAGCCGCCGCGATCAACAAGCACGTCGGCGTCGCCGCCGGAACGTATATGAACAACCTGTTCGAGGCCAGCGACGAGACATTCGTCTACATCAGCGATCTCAGCCTGGACAAGACCGTCGATAAAGACGAGGCCCCGGTCGGCGAGGAGATCGTCTACACCTTATCCTACACCAATAGCGGCGCGATCACGAGCACCAACGCCACCATCCGGGACGTGATCCCCGTCAACACCACCTACACAGGCCGCGCGTCGGACGGCGGCACGTATAACCCGAGCAACAACGCCATCGTCTGGGATCTCGGGGAGGTCGCGCCATCTCACGGCGGCGTGGTGACGTTCTCGGTCACACTGAACCGGGTCCCGGACGGCACGATCATCGAAAACAGCGCCACCATCGACAGCGACCAGACGTCTGAATCCACCAGCAACGTCGTCAGGACGACCGTCCTGGCCCCGGCGCTCAGCCTCTCCAAATCGGCGCCGACGACGGCCGTCGATGGGGATACCATCACCTACACCATCAGTTACGCCAACACCGGCGGCGCCAGCGCCACCGGCGTGATCGTCAGCGACACCATCCCCGCGAACACGACCTACGTCACCGGCAGTATGGCCATCAACGACGGCGCCGGCAGCGGCTGGGTCGCCCTCACCGACGCCGACGACGGGGACGCCGGGCACTGGAGCAGCGCCGGCTCCGCCATCGGCGTCGCGCCGGGCGTCGTCTCCGGAACCCTCGAGCCCGGTGAGAGCGGTCAGATCCGCTTCGCCGTGACCGTCGACCCCGGCACACCGGAGGGCGCCCGCATCGGCAACGTCGCCAGGATCGACAGCGAGCAGACGAACGCCAAGAGCTCCAACATGGCCACTACCAACGTCAGTCCGCTGACCATCGAAAAGGCCGCCGAGCGCGCCGTGGCGACGGCTGGCGAGATCGTCGAATTCACCGTCACCTACGAAAACAAGGGCAGCCTGACGCTCAACGACGTCTACCTGATCGACGCCATTCCTCAGCACACCACCCTCGTCTCCGGCACCGTGACCGGCCCGGATATGAGCGTCGAGTATTCCATCGACCACGGGCAGAGCTGGAGCAGCAGTTTCACCGACCCGGGCGACGTGACCAGCATCCGCTGGCACCGCGCGACGCTCATCAGCGATACGCAAGGGACGGTTGGATTCCAGGCCCGCCTCGACGATCCCCTGCCCGGCAACACCACCATCCGCAACGAGGTTCGCATCACCTCCACCGAGACGGCCGCCTCTGGCTGGCTCTACTCCAATCAAGTTTCCGTCGGCACCGTCGACCTATCTATCGTCAAGAGCGCCAACGCCGCATTCGTCCGCGACGGCGACACCATCACCTACACCATCACCTACGGCAACGGCGGGAGCACGGCCGCCAGCGGCGCCGCCATCGTCGACCAGATTCCTGCACACACCACCTACGTCCCTGGCTCCATCACGGGCGCCGGCGCCGACGACAGCGACCCCGCCCGCCTGGTGTGGCACGTGGGCGCCATCCCCGCCAATTCCGGCGGTTACAAGGCCAGTTTCGCCGTCACGGTCGATTCTGATACTGTCCCTGGCACAGCTATCGACAACACTACCACCCTGACAGACGCCCACGACAGCGCCTCCAGCAGGCTGGTG
>DSAR01000580.1 GCA_011046405.1 Chloroflexota bacterium
AGCCTGCTGCCCGTTTGCAGCGGATGGGCGGGGGTTTGGGGTGTGTGGCGGTCGCGAAGCGACCGCCACACACCCCAAACCCCCATTCTCCGGCACAGCAAAGGGCTGGTCTGAGTAGTTACGTGCGTTGACAAATTACATGCCTTCAGATATACTATTGAAGCATCCGAAGAATAAGCGAGGTGTCCTGTGCCCCAAACGATTACGATCGAGTTACCCGATAAACTATACTGGCAGTTAGAACGAGCAGCCCAATTAACGCGCCAGCCCACCGCGACCATCGTAGAGCAAAGTCTGGCGCATAGTTTGCCTCCCCTACTGGAGGAAATTCCGCCCCGCTATCAATCGGATGTTTATCCCCTCTTGCAAATGACCGACGCCGAACTCCAAAAAGAAGTTAATCGCACTTTCCCCCCAGAATGTTGGGCTGCCTACGAGGCGCTGCTTGACAAGAAGAAAATTTCCCCATTGTCTGGTGAGGAACAAAAACGCCTTGATGATCTCCGTGATCAAGCTAACGTGACTATGTTCCGCCGAGCCTACGCGGCTGTCCTCCTCAAAAGACGCACCCAGGCGTCTCCGCCGGATGTCGTTCACCGGCTTGCCCAAGAGCTGGAACATTCCAAGTGAGTCCCTCCGCGCAAACACTGCGCAAACGCATTGCCGAAGACGCCCACAACCGGTGTGGATACTGCTTGACGCAGGAAGTTGTCAGCGGCGTGCCATTAACTCTCGAGCATATCATGCCCAAGGCCAAAGGTGGGCAGGATATAGAAGAGAATTTATGGCTCTCTTGTCGTCTATGCAATGAAGCCAAGGCCACCCTAACTGAGGCAGTCGATCCACAAACTGGCGATCTGGCGCCGCTGTTCAATCCCAGGACACAGGGTTGGGCAGAGCATTTCGCCTGGGGCGATGATAGCGTGCACATAATCGGGCTAACGCCGACCGGCAGGGCGACCGTTCTCGCGCTGGGGCTTAACGATGACCTGCGGGTGTGCGCCCGCGCTCTCTGGGTCGAAGCCGGATGGCATCCTCCAGAGTGATCCAGACCAGCAACGTGAGCGATCATCAGTCTCCTTGGCGTTTATCCGCGGATGCCTTTTATCCGCGGATGCCGTTTATCCGCGGATGCCTTTTGCCCGCAGTGTGGGCAAAAATTGGACGCCGCCGGGCTGGGCCACGATCTCCCCTTGCCACAGGACGCGGTGGCCCCGTTGGAAGGTCATCTCGGGCCAGCCGAGGACGGTGCGCCCGTCGTAGAGCGAGTATCCGGCGTTGGAGTGCTGGTTTTCGTCGGTGATGGTGAACGTCCGGTTGGGATCGAAGACTACCAGGTCGGCGTCGGAACCGACGGCGATGGTCCCCTTCTGGGGATAGAGGCCGAAGATGCGGGCAGGATTCTCGCACAACACCTGCACCAACCGCACAGTGCTGATCTTGCCGGTGTTGACGCCGCCGTCGTAGACCAGGGGCAGCAGCGTCTCGATCTGGGGCGAGCCGAAAGGCTGCTCGATGAAGTCGCCGTCGACGTCCTTATCCTTGGGGGCGTGGTCGGTCGCCACCACCTGGATGACGCCCTCGGCCAGCGCGTCCCACAGGCCCTCGCGGTCCTCGGCGGTGCGGATCGGTGGGCCGATCTTGGCTAGCGCGCCCCGCTCCTCGATGACGTCCTGCGTCAGTGTCAGATATTGGGGGCAGGTCTCGGCGTATACCGGCATGCCGGCCGCTTGGGCCTCGCGGATGTGCCGGATGGCGCGACGGGTGGTGTTGTGGGGGATGTAGAGCGGGCAGTCCATCACCTCCGCCATGCGGATGGCCCGAAAGATGGCCTCCTCCTCCATCGCCGCCGGACGGCTGGCGTTGAAGTATTTAGCCAACGGATGCTTTTTATCCGCAGCGTCCGGACCGGTGAGGTACTTATCCTCCATGTAGTCGATGGCGCCGCCGTTCTCGGCGTGGACCATCGCCATCCCGCCCAGGTCGGCCAGCATGTCCATGGCCTTGATCAGGTGGTAGTCGTCGGTGGTCCATCCCTGTTTGATGTAGGGCATGAAGAATTTGAAGGTGCGGATGCCCATCTCGAACACCTGGGGGATGTCCTCGAGCTGCCGGGGGGCCTCGAACATCCCGGCGTGCAGGCCGAAGTCGAGCAGACCGTTCGCCAGGCCATCCTCCAGCATCTCCTCCACTTTTTGCACCAGGTTGTCGCCGGTGCGGGCGTAGGCGTAGTAGAGCAGCGTGGTCGTGCCGCCGTAGGCCGCGACGCGGGCGCAATCCTGCACACTATCCAGGTATACCGGGTGGACGTGCACGTCGATGATACCGGGGAAGACGTACTTGCCGGTGACGTCGATGACGTCCTGAGCGTTTTGGCGGGGTAGATCGGCCTCGACGGCGGCGATGGTCTCGCCATGCACACCGACGTCGGCGCGGCGCATCCCGGCACCGGTGACGACGATCCCGCCAGTCAGCAGTAGGTCGAACGGTCGATTGTCCATGAGTGACTCTCCTCGTTTCTTTTCTGGTGGACTATTGTCAAGCTCAGTCAGGTATGCTAAAATGAAATTAACTGTACTCGTATGCTGTGGCTTTCACAAGTAAATTGGTTTTAGAGTCGGTGAGGTGTTAAGTGACGGTAGAAACTCAAACAAAATCAGATATTATTCAAATTAAAGCCGGCGGCCAACTCGCGCTGAACCCGGATTTACTTTCCTCTGCAGATTTGACTGAAGGCGATTATGTGTTTGTGCTGCCCTTGAAGCCCGGAGTGATTTATCTACACAAAGTTGCCTCGCCGGATCCTCTTTCGAGAGAAGACCTGAGTGCATTGATGCGCACAGCCTTTGAGCAGAGTGGCTACACGACGCGTGAACAGGTTTTGACACTGGTTCGCGAAAGTAAGAATGAACTGGCTGAGGAATGGTAGAACCTCCCTCGCGGATACTGCTTGATACGAATATATTTATCCTTGGATTCCTCGATTCTGATAGCCTTGAAGGTCATGTCTTACGTGCATTGAAGAATGATGCCTCCGTAGTGTTGCTTCTGTCCAATGAACTCATCGCGCAAATTAGACGGGTGGCACGTATCTTCTCAATAAGTTGGGGAGCTGTGGCCGGTCTCCCGACCGAGCCACAGCGGGCACGGTCAGGAGACCGGCCCGAGCGAGTTTGCCCCGGTTTATTGAGATGATACGGTGGCACGGCGAACTGCGCATAAGGATTGGGCAGGTTATCTGCTCAATCGTATATGGCAAGACTATTCTGTTGTATACGTGACGTTTCTGTACAAGAAAGACGTGAATTGGTCGCCCAACAGGGTATTCCTCGGGAAGATGTGGGAATTTATTTAACGGCGTTATACGGTCAAGCGGAATGTCTTGTCTCGGCCAATCATGAGTTTGTGCGGCAGGCAGCGACGCGACAGCGCTTGTTTGAATGCTTAACACCTGAGTCATTTCTTCGTAAGTATTTCGACTGACTTTTTGTCAGGTATTGATTAGCTGTTTTTCGGTCCTCGCTCGTTAACTACCCTTAATCACACGCTTGTACAAATTCAATCAATTCGCCGCTGGGGCCCTTGAAAAAGGCGATGAGTTTTCTCTCCTCCAACCTATTAGCGTTTGAACCGTTTGTACGGGTCGATGTAATCCGGGCCGGGGCCGCTCCTATACCGCCCCTGGAACAGCCTGTCGGCTCGCGCGATCAGGCGCTGATGTGGGCCGGGAATGGCGGCCGGGATCTTCATCATCCGGTAGAACCAGTTCTGGGGTTTGGTCCACGGGCAGACCATCATACAGATGCTGCAATCGGTCCCCACCGTGTGCCAGTAGCGGTAGCAGGTCTCCTCGTTCAGTTTCCACTTGCGGATGCCCTTGTACGCTATCTTGTCGCCCATGGGAATCGATCGGCTGGGGCATTCCTCGGCGCAGCGTTTGCAATACTCGCAGAAGGATTGCACGCCCAGGTCGATCGGGCGGTCGTGAGTCAGCGGCATATCGGTGGTGACGATGGCCAGCCGCACGCCCAGGCCAAATTCCCGGGTGATGAGGTAGTCGGCCCGCGAGAGCTCGCCCAGGCCACAATCCACCGCCACCGGCACCGCGATCACCTGGTAATTGTTGAGGTGGTGGGCCCGGGCGGAGTAGCCCAGCATGCGGATGTAGTGGGCCAACTGGACAGAGACCCAGGCGCCCATCGCGTACCCCCGGGCGGTGGCCAGGAGGGTTGGGAAATTCGGGGCGGTGCGCGCCAGGGGATAATCCATCTGGAAGGCCATGGCGATGGCGTTGGTGTGATGGGTGAGGTCGATGGGCGTGCCCCAGGGACGGTAACCCCCCCGATCGCCGCCGGAGCGACCCCCGTGGGTGTAGACCCACTGCTGGTGCAGCGGGCCGATTTTCGCCAGGTCGGCGCCCAGGAAGCGGGCCAGGTGCTTCACTTTTTCGGCGGCGCGCTGCGGGGGGATGTCGGTCTTCTGCTCGGCGACCTCGCCGTCGACGTATTGCTCCTCGCCAATGCGGGCGATGGCGGCGAACTGGGTCTCGAACATCGGCCTATCGACGCCGCCCGTCCGACCCAGGCCAGGCATATTGCCCACCTTGGTGTCGTATGCCAGGTGCTCGGGATGCGCCTCGTAATAGGCTTTGTACTGTGCGCTATCAGTGCCGAAGTAGCGGAAGAAATCCTTGCGGGCAAACACGATGTCTCGCTCGTCCCAGCGCTCGATATCGCTGAGCTTGCCCACGAGGTCACGCTCGTAGGTGGGCACGTCGACCTCGTGGGTGATGAGCCGCCGGAGCCGGGCGATGAGGGCGTGATTTTGGTGGGTCATTGAAGTCTAATGCTCCTGTCGTCCATTTTCTCAACCGTTAGCATGTCAATTGATCATCAGGTCTAGTGAATCGGTGAGAATAGCCTTGATCATTGGACTTTACAGAGTAATGTCAACTTGCACTCTCAAATAAGTATAGTAGATCATTCTCGTATCATCTCAATAAACCGGGGTAAACTCGCTCGGGCCGGTCTCCTGACCGTGCCCGCTGTGGCTCGGTCGGGAGACCGGCCACAGCTCCCCAACTTATTGAGAAGATACTCATTCTCCACCCGGGTTCTCGTGTGCAAATGCAACGCCTCCGAGTCCCCCGTGTAGGCAATCAGGCAGTCTTAACCTGCTCGACTAGCGCTCCTCCGATTTCATACACTGGACGATCTCGGCCAGAATGCTGACGGCGATCTCCCGGGGGCTCTCAGCGCCGATGGCCAGGCCGATGGGGTTGTGGATCTGCTGGAGGAAGTGTTCCGGGACGCCAGCCTGGCGCGCGCGTTCGAAGGTCTGGGCCGTGCGTCGGCGGCCGCCCATCAGGCCTACGTAGGCTGGCTTTTCGGTCCGTTTGGCCAGGGCGGCCAGCGTCCGCTCGTCTCGCGTATGGTGGGGGGTGACGATCACGACGTGGGTTGGCCCGACGGCTCGATTCGGTCAACGGTTATTACTGTTTAGCCAGACTCTAGCTTCTCCACTCACGCTTCATACATCACATCCGCCGCCACGGCGCTCAACAGCATAGTTGCCGTCTTGAGAGCACCCTCATCAAAATCGAACATCGTGGAATGCTGGGGGCCGCCCACGCCGTGGGCGCCAACAGCGATGTTGGTCGCCTGCCCGCCCTGCGCCTGCACGCGACGCATCATGTATGTGAAATCCTCGCAGTCGCCGCTCTCGCCGTGCTCGACTGGGTGAATGCCCCCTAGCGCTTGCGCGACCCGCTTTACCTGTCTGGCCAACTCATCACTGCTGCTGGCGCTCTGCGCCGCACCCATCGCCACAATCTCCAACGTGCAGTTGTACATCGCTGCGGACGCCTCCAACACCCGCACCGCCGCCGCGTACATCTCTGCATCCAGTTCGGTGTTTGTGCCGCGCGTCTCGATGACCAGACGCGCATTGGCCGGGATCACGTTGCGCCCACTTCCCGCTTCTAGCCTTCCCACGTTGATACGCGTCTCGCCACACCGATGACGCGGAAGCGCATGCAGGTTCACTGCCGCCGTCGCGGCCGCCAGCAGCGCATTCCGCCCGGCCTGCGGATTAGCGCCCGCGTGCGCCGCTTCCCCCGTCAGATATGCATCGAACTTGGTCGTTGCTGGGTAGTTGTCCAGGCCGGAGACAATTTCGTCCAATGGACGTTCATTGTACAGGTGATGGCCCACCAGATAATCTACACCCTCCACCACCCCGGCCTCGACCATAGCTCGTGCACCGCGCACGCCCTCTTCAGCCGGCTGGAAAATCAACCGAACCTCGCCGCGCAGCCTGGGCTTTAGGGCAGCTAGGATTTGCGCTACGCCCAACCCCACCGCCACATGCCCATCGTGACCACAAGCGTGCATGACCCCCTCATTGACCGATGCAAAGCCCTCGCGGGCCGGGCGATGACTTGCATCCAAACTCTCTGTCAAATCCAGTGCGTCAATATCAAAGCGCATCCCCAGAACCGGGCCTGCACCGCACTTGAGCGTCCCCACCACGCCGGTAAATCCGCCCCGCATTGCCTCCATCCAGGTCGGGTCGCCGCCCTGCGCCAGCGCGCGTTCCCAACACGCCGCCAACATCTTTGGTGATGGCAGGCCTATGCGCGCCTTTTCCTTGAGCACTTCCCGTCCCGCCGCAACAGCATATCCCAGATCGCTCAACCGCCGGGCTACCCGTGACGCAGTGCGAAATTCTAGCCAACCAGATTCAGCATACTTGTGGATATCGCGCCGATCAGAGATCAATTGCGCCTCGAGGGCCTCAGCGCGACTCCGAATATTGTGGATCATAACATCACCTCTTGATCAAGTTTTGTCAAACGCCTATCAGAATGGATTCATAAGAACCATGGATGCACAGTTCGAACCCGTTGATGCCTTGCTACCGAGTCAGTCGATTCGCTCCTCCCACTATGCTTGTTCGCGCCGGGCGCGTTCGAGCGCTTTCAACACCTTGACCGGCGTCAGCGGCAGATCGGGGATGCGCACGCCAATGGCGTCGGCGACGGCGTTGGCGACGGCCGGGGCGGCCGGCGTGAGCGAAGGCTCGCCGATGCCCTTGGAGCCGAAGGGGCCCACGCCGCTCCCCGATTCCAGCACGATGGGTTCGATGGTCGGGATGTCGCGGGAGGTGGGTATCAGGTATTCGGCAAGAGACGGCGTCTGGATGATGCCTTTTTCGACCTGGACCTCCTCCATCAGGGCGTAACCCAGCCCCTGGGCCCCGCCGCCCTGGATCTGGCCAATGGCGGCGGCCCGGTTGATGGCCCGTCCGATGTCGTGGCAGGCCACGCACTTGTCCAGCGTGACCTCGCCGGTCTCGGTATCGACGGCGACGCGGACGGTCATTGTGCCGAAGGTGAAATCGGGATAGATATTGCCCTGGAGGTTTTCGGGATCGAGGGCGGCGGTGAAGGGTGCCTTGAACAGGTACAGGTGTGAAAGCTGCATGCCCTCGGCCGCGCACATCGCGGCCAGTTCCGAAAGCGGCAGGGTGTTGTCGGGTTCGTCCTTGACGAACGCCTGGCCCTCGGCCAGATCGATCTTGTCCGGATCGACCTCGAAATGCTTGGAGGCGCGCTCCACCAGCACCTCGCGCACTTTGCCGGCGGCGTGATAGACAGCGTTGCCGGACATGTAGAGCTGCCGGGTGGCGGTCGAGGTGCCGGCCAGCGGCGTCAGGGCGGAGTCGGTGCTGTAGATGGTCATGGCCTCCAGCGGAACGCCCAGCACCTCGCTGGCGATCTGGCACAGGCTGTTGATCTGCCCGGCGCCCAGGTCGGGGACGCCGCAGCGGATGACGGCGGTGCCGTCTAACTCCATCCCCACCCACGCGCGCGAGGTGTCGTGGAACCAGGTGATGCGGCCGTAACTCTGCATGTAAGAGGCGAAACCGTGCCCGTACCTGATCGGGCCTTCGTCAGCGGGCTTATCGCCCAGGGCCTCCAGCGCCCGGGTGGCGGTCTCCTCCAACCACACGGCGCTGGTGATCTCCTGGCCGGTGCTGTTGCGGTCGCCGGTCTCCAGGTAGTTCACGCGGCGCACGTCCAGCGGGTCCAGGTCGAGCGCCCTGGCGATCTCGTCCATCTGCTGCTCGTAAGCCACGGCGGCCTGGGCTGCGCCGAATCCGCGGAAGGCGCTGGTGAAGGGGTTGTTGGTGGCGGCCGACACGCTGTCGACGTGGAGATGGTCCACCCGGTAGGGGCCGCAGGAAGCGACGGTGGCGTAGAGCAGGACGTAGGGGCTCAGGTAGGGGTAGGCACCTGCGTCGGAGATCATCTCGATCTCGGATGCCGTGATGCGCCCGTTCCGCTTGACCCCGGTGCGGTGGGTGATGATGAAGGGATGGCGCTTGGAATGGGCCTGGATCGACTCCTCGCGGGTGTAGACCAGCTTGACGGGACGGCGGGTGTGCTTGGCCAACAGCGCCAGGAAGATCTCGACGGTGATGTCCTCCTTGCCGCCGAAACCGCCGCCCAGCAACGTGCCCTGGATGTGGACCTTGTTGTGGGGCACGCCCACGGCCCGGGCGATGCTGCGGAAATGCTCCACCACCTGGGTGCAGACGCGGATGTTGATCACGTCTTGGTCGTCGACCCAGGCGACGCCGGCCTCCGGCTCGATGTAGGCGTGGTCGATGAAGGGCACGCGGAAGGTGTTCTCGACGATGACGTCGGCCACGGCCATGCCGGCCGCCAGGTCCCCCTTGCGGATCTTCCAGGTGGAGACGACGTTGTCCGGCTCGTAGACCACGGGAGCGCCGGGCTTCAGCGCGTCCTCCGGGTTGTAAACGCCCGGCAGCGGCTCGTATTCGATCTCGATCAGGTCCAGCGCCTTTTCGGCGGTGGCCAGCGTCTCGGCGGCCACCAGGGCGATGGGCTCGCCGGCGAAGCGCACCCGGTCACTGGCGAGCACCGGGGCGTCGGATCCCTTGCGCTGCTTCTGGCCGGTCTGCCCCGGCATGTCGGTCGCCAGCCGGCCGTCCGGCAGGTCGTCGGCCGTCAGCACGCAGACGACGCCTGGCAACTCGCGGGCCTTGCTCACGTCCAGTCGCTGGATGCGGGCCGAGGCCTCGCTGGAGCGGAAGACCTTGGCGTGCAGCATGTGCGGCATATAGAAATCGCCGGCGTAAACGGTCGTGCCCGTGGTCTTGCCCAGGGCGTCTACCCGGCGTAACGGCTTGCCCACGACGCGCAGTTCGGGCCGTTCGACCTCGGGTAAAGGTTTGGCTTTATATTTAGACATAAGTACTCCTCCTGCAATTCAGCGATAGAGCGAATCAGCGATAGAGCGAATCAGCGATAGAGCGAATCAGCGATAGAGCGAATCAGCGATAGAGCGAATCAGCGATAGAGCGAATCAGCGATAGAGCGAATCAGCGATAGA
>DSAR01000507.1 GCA_011046405.1 Chloroflexota bacterium
CTCTGTGTCTCTGTGGTGAAATCTAGGCTTATTTCAGTGTAGCCAAAGATGATTTTTTGAAGAAAAAACCCACATATTTTTCCTTTCTCGGTTGGTATGGGAACCTTGACAAAACAGGTGAAATCGGCCAAGCTAGTAGGCATCCACTTGGACAAAGGGGGGGGCTGCTATGTGTAGCCGTTTCTGGCTTATTATACTCCTCTCCTCTACCCGACTCGATGATCAATAGAAATCAGCCATAGGCCCCTCAGCGCCGCAGTGCTGGCACGGGAGCGTCACACCATACGTGCATTTGTTGCACCGTTCACAGTGCCATTCCCGCCAATCTCGACACGCGTGACAAATCTCACAATGCCAGGTGCAGCTATCCTGCACGACCGCGTCCCAGCAGAAGGAATACCAATAAGATTCCGCGCATTCCTCGCAGTAACAGTCGTCCAGCAAGTCCTTGAGCGCCACCTGTTCGTGACCACAAGGAAGCTCATACCGCTCCTCCAACTCATCCTCCGTGAGGCCCGTGACGATGTCAATGTTCTGGATCGCGCAGACCGTCAGGCTCTCTACGTCCACATCGTTCAGTGGATTACGGCAGTCGACGCAGCCGCAGTTCTCGTCACAAGGCTCGTTATGCTTGAGACAGACACAGCGGTAGGTGTCACAGCCAGCCTTGCAGTTGCAGTGGTATTCTTTTTCCATAACTTGATCTCCCTTCGAGTTCTCACCGAGCGTTCATTCCTAAAATCTCGGCTCTCCGCTAGTTCGCCTGGTTAGCTTAGCAAGTGGTCAATTTTTCGCCACGAATCGTCACTAATCTTTGGGTTTTTTGTGTCCATTCGCGCAAACCTGTCCTGAGCGTAGTCGAAGGATTCGTGGCTAATCTCTCACCGCGGCCATGCGAAATCCCAAAGAACCAAAATCTCTTCCCGCGTAGTCGCTCACCAATTTCCTTCCCTGCTGTTCGAGTGCCTCAAACCGCCTCTTCAATCGCTCTGGCGCCTCCCCCTGAATAGCGAGGTAGAATTGATCCGTCGGGCGCGGACGTTGTACTTGCTGGCCCGAGATCGTCAGCAAGGCCGTCCACAGATAGCCGTGACGCTCTAGTCCCGTCACCGCGACCTCGTTGAAGGCTTGCGGATACTGCTCCTCGTCAAACAAATCCGGCGTCTGGCCCAACGTTAACTCTAGCAGCGCGGCATCGATCGACAACCGCGCCGCACGCGCCTCCCAGAGGGATCTGAACCCAGATATTCTCCTGTCTCACGGGCTTTCCGCAATTGCTTGCGGGTCTCCACCGGGTCGCCATAGATGCCCATCAGGCGGAGTAACCAATCGTGGTAGGATACCTGGTCGGGGAATTGCTCTTTTAGCTCTGGGTCATCGGCGATGCCCTCGTAGACGGGGAGTAAGCTGGCCACGATGGCCGCGCGTGAGATAGTCAGCGGTCGCCGCGCCCACCAGACGTGGAGGAAGTAGAGCGGGGGGAGGGGGCTGGCGGCGCCACACTCGCACAAGCTCTCCGCGCCGACGGTGGCGAAGGGGAACCAGGATTCGAGCAGGACGGCAGGTCGGGTCATTTGGACTCCTTGTCAAATATCACAGGCCGATGTAGCCTCGCGTTCGGGCGTGCCCGAATCGCTATTTTCGCCCTCCGCGGCGGTTCCTGGGCCGTGACTTGCGTTTCGGCGTAGACCGCTCGCCGTCTGCGGCCTCGGCCCGGCGGGCCTCGAATTCGACTCGCGCCTGGGCGATCTCCCGTTCCTCAGCCTCAATATCCTCGTCACGATACCAACCGGCGGGGCGGCACTTGAGAGTCCAGACCTCGATAAAATCGTGGAGATGGTTGGGCAAGTCGGCCACACTGTTGGGCGTCTTCATCCCCTGTCGCCAGAAATCGCGCTCGACGGTGCCGAGCACCAGGTACTCGTTGCCGACAGCCTCGGGCGCAACGCGGCCCACGATGTCGGCCAACATCGCTTCGATCCCGTCCTGGTGGGCCACCAGCAGGTCGCAATCCGGGCAGTAGCGACAGGTGTAACCAAGGACGATGGGGATCATCGGGTCGACGTGGATGCAAAGCGGCACCTTACGCTGGCGCATCTTCTGTTCGCATTGCGGGCACGTGTTGACGCGCGTGTCCGCGTGCGGGTTTAGAATAAAGTGGTACATCGGCGCTAAGTCGCCGAAACGGGGTTTCGTTTGGGTCATCTGATTTCCTCATCACTCTGTTGCCAACAACACCCGCAGCGCCTTCTGCGCCGCGTCGCGTCTGGGCCGGCGCTGCACTTGCTGAACCAATAATACGCTTCCTCGTCCCCCATGGCGTGGATGCCCTGGCCGATGGCCTCGATCCGGTCGTGGCGGCCCAGCGGTTTCACCGCCAGCAGGATCAGGGCCAAGCGCACGCCCGTCGGCTCGTCCAGGTAAAACGGTTTCTCGCTTCCCGCCGCCCGGGCCAGCTCCGTCGCCCTGTAACCATTGGCCCGCAGCGCCACGATCAGGTGATCCGCCACCGCCCGCAGGGGGTCCCCACCCAACTCGATGCCCTACATCGCACCGGGGTATCTTCTCAATAAGTTGGGGAGCTGTGGCCGGTCTCCCGACCGAGTCACAGCGGGCACGGTCAGGAGACCGGCCCGAGCGAGTTTGCCCCGGTTTATTGAGATGATACGCACCGGGTGCATGTTGGCTGCCTCTCCGTTCCGGCGCAACTACTGCTAGAGCGCTACCCTGTAGCCCTCGCCCGCCTCGGGCACCGTGTAGAACACAAAAACGGCCGCTCTGGGTCCGGCTGGGGCGGGGGCGTGGTGCGGTAGTCAACCTGCCGCGACCTCCTCCTCCTCCTCCTCCTCCTTTCCAAAGGCATCGCGGCTGTCTGCCAGGGTGAGAATGACGCACACCTGTTCCTGGCTGGCGGCGAACTCGAACAACGACATAAGAAAGGCCACCGTCTGCTCCGCCAGATCCGATTTGCCTGTAACCGTCGGGACTGCCTGGGCGGCGCGCAGGTGGCGGGCCGCCTCGTCGAGCATAATCAACGTCGGGCGACCGCCTACGAGCTGCTCAAGAAGACCGGTGCCAGGAGCAGAGCAATCCTGGTCGCTATTCTTGGTGAGTGCGTATCCCTCCGCGCCTCCGATCTGGTAGGCCAGCTCGCCCCACAACGTGTGGGTTACGACGTCGCCGTGGTCGAGCCCGTCGAGAAGGACGCGCAGGCCTTCGGTGGGGTAGGTATTATCAAAGAAGGCGAGCGGGTCCTGGTAGACTGGATCCGCTCGCTGTTCAATCACGTCTCGCAGGCGGGCGGCGAGGTATCTTCTCAATAAACCGGGGGCTTGTTCGTAGTAGGCGCTTCAGCGCCCCTAAAAGCGCACTGAAGCCGCTAGATAGCGCGCGCACTACGAACAGATTCCCCCCAAGTTTGAGAAGATACGGCGGCGAATATCTCCTTGTGCAATTCGCCGCGTGGGACCTCGGGGCGAGGCTGACAGGCTTGGAAGACAGTTCGCATATGGCCTCCTATGATTGGGTGAAAAGTCGATTAGAGTATAGCATAGGATGACTCAAGATGCAATACGACACATCGAGTGATTCCGCAATAAGTCCAGTTACGTCAAGTTTCGAGACTCCCACCGCGCTCGCGTTTCCTCTGCTTGCTCTTTCCACGCGATGTCCACCCCGGACGCCTGCATCCGTTCGCTCAGCGCCCAGGCCTGGAACAGCAGGTCATCGCCCGCGTCCAGTTGCACCAGTTGTTCCCACAGGCCTTCTTCCTCCAACCTCGCCGCCGCGTCTGCCAGGCGTCCCAGAGCCAACAGGGCCTCCCCCTCGATCAGCGTCGCTTCAAGCCACATCTGCCCCTGTCCACCTTCTTCGCGCACTTTGCTCGCCAGCCATAGCGCGTCTCCCGCCCGTCGCAGTTTCAGCCGAGACCGCGCTGCCTGCAACAGGCCATCCGGCCCGGTCGAATCCTCATCAAGAAACAGGACAACCTGTCCTGAGCGTAGTCGAAGGATTCGTGGCTCATCTTTCACCGCGACCATGCGAAATCCCAAAGAACCTCAGACTGGAAAATAGCACCGATACGGAGGATATATATCTCCAAGCCAGAAGGCAAGAAAAGCGCAGACTAGGGATACCCATAATGGCAGATAGAGCTATGCAGGCCCTGGTCAAATTCGCACTGGAACCGGAATAGGAAGCCAAGTTCGAGCCGAACTCGTATGGGTTTCGGACTGAGCGCTCGGCCCACGATGCAGTCGAACCTTCGGTTCGCAGAAGCCATCTGCAAAGCGATATGTCTCAAGCCCAAGTATGTCTTGGACACAGGCTTTGAGAAATGCTTCGCTCATGCAACTCAGCGTCTGGTTCTGCGTATTGTGGGGGGTTTCTGCTCCTGTGTCGCTATCAATCTAGAGGAGGTTTCCACGTGACAATCTTACAAACGACCAACGTCAGCAAGCAATACAAGATGGGCGAAGTGACGGTAAATGCCCTGAATCAGGTCGACCTTAGCATCGAAACGGGGGAATTCGTGGCCATCATGGGGCCTTCCGGTTCGGGCAAGAGCACGCTCTTGCACCTGCTGGGCGGACTCGACCAACCGACCGAAGGAGAAATTGCGCTGGACGGACAAGCGCTCTCGGACCTCTCGGACAAAAAGGTGACCCTGATCCGTCGTCGAAACATCGGTTTCATCTTCCAGTTCTACAACCTCGTCCCCACGTTGAGCGCCGAGGAGAACGTCGCCCTGCCCCTGCTCATCGACGGCCAACGGCCCAGGGATTACCAGGAACGCGTCGAGCATCTCCTGTCCCTGGTGGGACTGGCGGAGCGCCGAAAGCACAAGCCAGATCAACTTTCGGGAGGCGAACAGCAACGCGTGGCTATCGCGCGGGCGCTGGTCACCGAACCGGCCATCGTCCTGGCCGACGAGCCGACGGGCAACCTGGATTCGAGAGCCGGGGAAGGCATCCTGACGCTCCTGCGTCGGCTTTGCGATGAGATGAAGCAAAGCATCGTGATGGTGACGCACGCGCCAAAGGACGCCGGTTACGCCGACCGGGTCGTGTTCCTCAAGGATGGGAAGATCGTCGACGAAATGCGCCTGGAAGACGGTCGAGACGCGACAGACATCCTCACCCGATTGACCGAACTGGAGCTATAGAGATGAAACGCCTATCTACGCTGGCTCTTAGAAATTTGCGAGTGAGGATGACGCGCACGATACTGACCATCGCTGGCGTCATCCTGGGGGTGGCCGTTATCCTGGCCATCGCCATCACCAATCAGAGCATCTACAAAGGCCTGGAGGCTCTCTTCGCCGACGTCGCCGGAAATGCAGACCTCAGTGTCCAGGCGGCGGCCGAGGACGACGCAGGATTCAACCAACGGGCGATTGAACGGATTCTAACAGTCGAAGGTGTGATCGCGGCTGTCCCCAGCACCTCGGATGCGACGATGTTAATGCTGGGTGACCACGAGGTCTCGCTGACGATATACGGCATCGACCCGGCGATCGACCGAGAAGTGCGCCCCTACAAGGTCATCGACGGGACGTTTCTCCCTGACGGCGACAAATATAGCGTCATCGTGGCGGAGGATTTCGCCGAACGGCACGATATTGAGGTCGGCAAGGACATCAAATTACTGGTTGCCGATGGGGTAGAGGCGTTTCGAGTCGTCGGTATCCTGGCTAAAGAAGGGCCAGCGCGACAGGCAAAAGTGACGATGCCGCTCAAAGTCGCGCAGGCGGTCTTCGCGCGAGGTCAAAATATCGACAGCATCGACATCGTCGCCTCGGAAGAGATCGTCAAGTCGGCCGACGCCCTTGATCAACTAAAAGCCACCCTCCAGGAAAGTCTGGGACGAGATTACGATGTCGTCTATCCCGCCGCCAAGGGCCGTAACATCGCCGAGATGCTTTCTGGCCTGTGGCAAGGGCTGAGTTTCTTCGCGGTCACGGCCCTCTTCGTGGGGGCGTATCTCGTTTTCAACACTTTTTCCATGACCGTTGTGGAACGCACCCGCGAGATTGGCCTGTTGCGGGCCGTGGGCCTGACCAAATGGCAGGTCACGCGCCTCATCATGGGCGAGGCCTTCATCATGGGGCTGATCGGTTCTCTCCTGGGCGTCCTCTTTGGAATTCTCCTCGCAATCCCAATGATGCGGATGATGAACGCCACCATTGGTATCGACACCGACGTCTTCTCGGTTCCCTCCGAAAGCATCGTCTTCAGCGTCATCGTTGGGATGGTGGTGACAGTCGCCAGCGCGCTGGTCCCGGCTATCAGGGCCGGCCGGATGTCGCCGGTCGAAGCGTTGGCCGTGCGCAGCAAGGGCGGCGCCAGCTGGTTGACGAAACATGGTTGGAAGATAGGCATCGCGTTGGTGGCAGTCTCTGAGTTGATGGATTACGTGTCGGCGCCGGAGGAAGTCCAGATGTGGCTCGGCCAACTGAGCCTGTTTATGCTCCTCGCTGGCATAACGCTCGTCGTGCCCGCCTTCATCCGATTGCTCGAATGGCTCTTGAGGCCGGTGATAATCGGCATCTACGGCCACGAGGGCCGGATCGGCGCCGGGAACGTCCACCGCGCCGTCGGACGCACCAGCTTGACCGTTGGCGCGCTGACGGTGGGCGTGATGATGACCATCATGATCGGCGCTATGTCGGCCAGCATCACCGCCGACCTGCAAAACTGGATGGAAACAGCCCTACAGGGAGACCTGTTCATCGACTCCTTCCGCCCGATGCGGATGCGGTTGAAAGGGGAACTGGAGGCCTTGGATGGTGTGAACCTGGTCACCCCGATGCGTTTCCAGGAGATCAAGGTCGTGGGCGTGATTTCTGGCGGAACCTTCACGCCCAAAACTGAGTCCCCCTATCTGTTGGCCATCGAACCCCAGGAGTACAATCGCATCAGCGGCTTCGAGTTCGCCTCGGGGCAGGGAGATGAAGTCGCGCTGGTGAGCCAACTGGCCGAGGGGAACGCTGTCTTTATCTCAACCATGTTGAGCGAAAAGTACGGCATTGGACAGGGAGATTACGTCCGCATAAATACCCGGCGAGGCGAACACGATTTCCTGGTAGCGGCCGTGATCGTCGACTACCTCCAGGGCGGTGAGGCCCTGATGGGCTCCTGGCAGGATCTGGGCCGCTACTTCGGCCACGACAAGGCGCATATGTTCATGGTCGACGTGACGACGGGCGCCTCGGTGGAACAGGTCAAGCAGCAGATAGAGGCGGCTTACGGCGCCACCCGGCACATCAACGTGGAATCGGGCGAGGAATTGAGAGAACGATGGCTGAAAGATTTCACGAGTTGGTTCACGCTCTTCGACGTCGTCGCCGCGATCGGCATCGTGATGGGGGGATTGGGCGTCATCAACACCCTGATGATGAACGTACTGGAGCGCATCCGCGAGATCGGCACGCTGCGCTCGGTGGGGATGACCCGGTTGCAAGTGGGCAAGATGATCCTCTCGGAAGCATTGGTAATGGGGTTGATGGGCGGTCTGTTTGGCGTCGCGTTCGGGGCGTACGGTGCCTATTACGCCGTGATAGGTATGGCGGAATCCACCGGATGGACCGTCACCTACATCTTGCCCAAGACATTACTCGTGGCGGGCATGATCATCGCCCTGGGAATTTCGCAACTGTCCGCGCTTTATCCGGCCTGGCAGGCAGCCCGGACCAACATTATCGAAGCGGTGCAGTACGAGTGATCAGCCACGAGCGCTAAAAATCAACCGGCTTCCCATCGTAGGCGTAACGGAAAAGCCGGTGCAGTTCTTCGTCAGAAGGGGAGCGGACGGCGGTCAGGATCTGGGTATCGTTGAAGGCGTCCTCGACCAGCTTCTCCAGTTGGGTCTCGTAATCGGCCCGCTCGATGCCCAGATCCCGGACGCTGGTCGGGCTGCCGATCTCCCGGCATAGTTCCCGGATGCGCCGGGCCAGCATCCGCGCGGCCTGCTCTGCCTCCCGGGCGCCGGCCGGCGGGCAGTCGATGACGGCGGCCAACTCGGCGAAACGGTCCGGCGCCTCGCGGGCCATGAACTCGATGGTGTAGGGCAGGAAAAGCCCCACCGCCCGGCCATGGGGCGCGTGGAACACCGCCCCCAGCGTGTGGCCCATGGCGTGGGCCAGCGAGGCCATCGCGTTCCCAAAGCCCAGGCCGGCGCAGGTCGCAGCGTTGTGCATCCGCTCCCGGGCCTCGGCGTCGTCGCCGTCGGCCACGGCCCGGGGCAGGTAGGCAAAGATAAGCCGCACCGCGTGCATACACAGGCCGTCGGTCAGGTCGGTGTGCCAGCTACAGGTGTAGCCCTCGACGGCGTGGGCCAGGGCGTCCAGCCCGGTGTCGGCGGTCAGTTGGGGCGGCATCCCCGCCGTCATCGCCGGGTCCACAATGGCGATGTCGGCGACGCACTCCCGGTTACCGATCCCCATCTTGCGCTGTTCATCGGTGTCGGTGAGCACGATCCCCCAGGTGACCTCGGCCCCGGTCCCGCTGGTCGTCGGCACCGTGATCAGGCGCGCTTTCTGGCGCAACCCCAGCGGCACGAAGGGGTTGATCTCGGCCGGCTCGAGGTCGGGACGCTCGTAGAGCACCCAGATCGCCTTGGCGGCGTCCATCGGCGACCCGCCCCCCACCCCGACGATCCAATCCGGCTCGAATTCCCGGGCGACCGCCGCGCCATCGCGCACCGTCTGCACGCTGGGGTCCGGCTCCACCCGGTCGAAGACGCGCACCACCAGGCCGGCCCGCGCCAGGTGATCCGTCACCCGCGCCACCAGCCCCAACTCGAGCAGCGCGGCGTCGGTGACGACCAGCGCCCGCTCCCCCTCGATCTCGTCGAGGGCATCCAGCGCCCCCTCGCCAAAGACGATCTCCGGTGAGACGAAATACCACATCTTACTTCTCCCGTTCGCCGACCGACGTCACCACGCCGTCGGCACCAGGGCACAACAGGAGACGATCTCCTTGGCCGCCTTGGGATAGCGCATGATCTTCATCATGTTCCCCTGGACCTTTAGCTTGCGGGTCATCATGCCCTGGATCGGGTCCAGTTCTCCCTCGATCACCCGCCGCCAGATGCTGAAGGGGCCGCGCAGGACGAATTCGGCCTCCCGCTCGTTCAAGTCCTCCAACGCCGCCGCGTCGGGGCTCTTGCCGTGATAGAGGCCCAGGAAAAGATACGCCTCGTCGTCGTAGGCTTCGTCCGGCTCCACGATGAACACGAAGTCTCCCTCCCAGTCCTTGGCCGATTTCTCGTAAGCCTCGCTGGTGTTGAGTTGCCGGCTCAGTTCCTTGATCCATTCGTCGGATGGAAATTTAACCGCCATGATGCCTCCTTTAATAC
>DSAR01000283.1 GCA_011046405.1 Chloroflexota bacterium
GTTATCATCTGTTGCATGTAAGTTTCATTGATAGTCAGAGTGAGTAGGAGGTAAGCGGAATCAGGGGTACAAATCGTTCTCAAACGCGTTCAAAGTATCGCAGCAATGAAGAAATTCAAGCTTCTCGGGTTAGGCTGATCGACGCGGATGGCAACAACGTGGGGGTCGTTTCGCTGCAAGATGCCATGGCCAATGCGCGTGATCGTAATTTGGATTTGGTAGAGGTATCTCCAAATGCCAATCCGCCTGTCGTTCGCATTATGGATTATGGCAAGTTCCTGTATCGACAGGCGAAGCAAGATCGTGAAGCTCGCAAAGCTCAGAAGCAAGTTGAGGTGAAGGAAATTCGTCTGCGTCCCAAGACGACCGAGCATCATCGCTCGTTCAAGGTGCGCGACGCACGACGATGGTTAGAAGAGGGTAAGAAGGTGAAGGTGCGCATTCGCTTTCGGGGCCGAGAGGTCACCTACCCTGAGATTGCTGTCGAGCAGTTAATGGATATCGCGGAGGAATTGTCGGACGTCTCGGTGGTGGAGAAGGAGCCAAACCGAGAGGGACGCACAATGTTGATGATTCTAGCCCCACCAAACTAGTGTGAGGGGAAATTATGCCGAAGATCAAGACTCATAAATCAACGTCGAAACGCTTCCGCCGGACCCAGGGTGGAAAAGGAAAGCTCATGCGGACGAAGCAGGGTAAGTCTCACTTGCGGCGCAAAAAGAGTCGCCGGGTGAAGGCGAAGTTCGATGAAATGCTTGAGGTAGAGACCAAGGGTGTCCAGCGGCGTGTGGAGCGCCTGGCGCCATATTTGAGGGAGAAGTAGAACTGTGAGAGTTAAAGGAGGAACGAGAACACGGCAGCGTCACAAGAAGATTCTGCGTCAGACCAAGGGATATTGGGGGACGCGGCGCAAGCTTTTCCGGCGGGCGAACGAAGCCTGGATGAAGGCGCAATGGTATGCCTACCGAGACCGACGAAATCGACGGCGGGAATTACGCCGCCTGTGGATTACGCGCATCAACGCCGCTTCGCGCCAGAGTGGTCTGTCGTACAGCCGCTTCATCCACGGGTTGAAACAGGCTGGCGTCGAACTTGACCGAAAGGTGCTGGCCGATATAGCCGTGCGAGATGCCAGTACGTTTGCGAAACTGGTCGACGTAGCCAAGGAAGCGGCATAGGCTTTTTCGACGCTTGATCATTTGTTTTTCAGCGAGGGCGCTTGAGCCCTCGCTTTTTGTGTTTCATGCTGAGAAAAAGTTACGGGCTTATCCTTTCAAGCGGATGTATAGGCCGCTTTTTCGCTCTCGAATCTTATCGTTACGCACGGCGATGCCAATGGCGCGACGGGCGCCTACCAGGACGACCAGTTGTTTGGCCCGGGTGATCGCTGTGTACAAAAGATTTCGTTGTAACATCAGGTAGTGCTGCGTCAACATGGGGACGACCACGGCGGGATATTCGCTGCCCTGGCTTTTGTGCACCGAGATGGCGTATGCGTGCACGAGTTCGTCGGCTTCGTTCCAATCGTAGTATACCGGCTCGTCGTCGATGACGACGGTGAGGATTTGTTCCACGGGGTCAATTTTGCTAACGTATCCGATGTCCCCGTTGTAGACGTCGCGATAGTAGTTGTTGCGCGTCTGCATCACTTTATCTCCCACGCGGAACATCCGGCCGTTGATCCGTCGTTCTTGCCTGCTTGAGGAAGGGGGATTGAGGGCTGTCTGTAGCAGGTTGTTGAGGTTGGCGACGCCGCACGCGCCCCGGTACATTGGTGAGAGCACCTGTATATCGTGGGACTTCAACCCGAATTTTTGTGGTATCCGGCGCTTGACGATGTCGATCAGGAGATTGGCGGCCTCTTGTGGGTCTTGTTTCGAAAAGAAGTAGAAGTCGTCGAACTCGTTCAAGATGGGTGGCTGTCCCCGGTTCATCCGGTGTGCGTTGACGACGATGCCGCTATCGGCAGCCTGGCGGAAGATCTTGGTCAGTCGAATGACGGCAGCTCTCTCTGATCGGATGATGTCTTGCAACACGTCACCGGCGCCGACCGAGGGCAATTGGTCGACGTCGCCGACGAAGAGGACGTGAGCAGCCGGGTCCACGGCCTTGAGCAGGTTATTGGTCAGCAGGAGATCGAGCATCGAGGCTTCGTCGATGATGAGGCAATCGACAGCGAGGGGGTTTTCCTCGTGATGTTGGAATCCCTCCAGGGGAGAGTATTTCAGTAACCGATGGACCGTTTGGGCCGGCCTGCTGGTGGCCTCGGAGAGACGCTTGGCTGCGCGACCGGTGGGCGCGCATAGGGCGTAACGGCCGCGCATCGCCTCCAGGGCCCCGATGATGGTCCGGACGGTCACGGTTTTGCCGGTTCCCGGGCCACCGGTGAGCACGGTCACTTTGTGGGTCAGCGCGGTTTGTACCGCCTGTTGTTGTTCGAGTGAAAGGTCAATGGCGGCGTTCCTTGTAATCTGGGCGAGTAACGCCGGCCAGTCGACGCTGCGGAAAGGCAGCAAGCGCGTGGTGGGGCTGTCGACGATGTTTTGCAAGCGGTGGGTGACGCCGATCTCTCCGTAGTAGAATGGCGCGAGATAGACCGCCTGTTCTTCACGAATCTGGGGTGTGGCGCCCGATCCGGCGTCTTTGATGCTGTAGGTCAGGGTCTCGCGATGGACGATCTCCTCGACGTCCAGGTCCTCGATAGCTGCCTTGACCAGGTCTGATGAGACTTCTAGCAGGCGAACCGTTTTCTGGATCAGATCGTCCTCAGCCGCGTAGACGTGCCCTTCGTCCGCCAATTGGCTCAAGGCATAGGCGACGCCGGCCTGCACCCGGAAGGGATCGTCGTGGGGCACGCCCAGATTATGGGCGATCTTATCCGCCGTCTTGAACCCCACGCCCCAGATGTCGCGGGCCAGTTGATAGGGATTCTCTTGCACGATCTGCAAGGCGCTATCCCCGTAGGTCTTGTAAATTTTTACGGCGAGATTGGTCGTCACGCCGTGCCCCTGCAGGAACATCATCACCTGGCGGATTTGTTTTTGCTCTGCCCACGATTGGGCGATGGCGGCCGCGCGTTTCGGCCCGACACCCAGCGCCTCTCGCAGGCGGTGGGGGGTCTCGTCCAGGATGCGCAGCGTATCGGCGCCGAAGCGCTGGACGATGCGGGCCGCGGTCACGGGGCCGACGCCTTTGACCAGTCCCGATCCCAGGTAACACTTGATGCCCTCGGCCGTAGCGGGCAGGAGTTGCTCGCACGTTTCGGCTTTGAACTGACGACCGTATTGGGGATGGTTGGTCCAGGCGCCTTCGAGGCGCAGACGCTCGCCGGGATTGACTTCGGGCAGCAGACCGACGACGGTCACCAGATCCCGTTCTCCCCGGACGTTGAGTCGAACGACGGAGTAGCCGTTTTCTTCATTATAGTAGGTGATGCGTTCCACGGTACCTTCAAGTTGATCAAGCATGACGGGGGTATGATAGCAGAGAAAGGGAGAGGTGACAAGCCATAAGAGGGCCTTAAGAGGGGGCCCTTAAGAGGGGCCATAAAAGGCGGTGTGCCTGGGAACCCGCCGGGGCGGGGTCGGCTGGTCCCCAGGCACTACCTCGATAATCTTGTGCGATTGTTGCTTGCTGTTTTGTTGTTAACTCATTTCGCTCAAGACGCCATTATTATAGCGGAAAACGGTATGTGTGGCGTTTCGGTTGTGTTACGGAAGTGTTTCGGGATCTTAATTGTTCTGGCGACAGGCGAGCGGGTACCGTCGAGGAATGACAATCCAGAGCACCAGATAGGGAACAAATCCCGGAAGTCCACCCGGAGCGAGCAGGATCAGAAAGGCGAGCCGGAACCACCAGGCATTGAGGCCGAAAAAGGCGCCCAATCCACCACATACACCGGCGACGATACCGTTTTGTCTGCGGAGTTTACGATATTCTGTCATTTGGATTACGCTCCTTAGTGCTTGTCGTCGTCGTCGTCGTCATCTTCTCGAATGAGAGCCGAGAGAATGACGGTGACGATACTGACGATCAGCGCGCCCAGAAAGCCCGACCAGAAATCCCGGACGTAGAAACCGACGTCGAAGCAACTCACGGCAATCGCCGAGGCCAGCCATAGGGTGAGTCCGTTGATGACCAGCACGAACAGCCCTAGCGTCAACAGGATCAGTGGACAGGTCAGTAGTTTGAGCAGAGGGCGCACCGTGGCATTGACGAGCCCCAGGATAATGGCCATCACCGCATAGATGACCCAGCCATCAGATTCGACGTAGATGCCGGGGACGAGCCACGCAGCTGCAAATAGCGCCACGCTGACAATTGCCCAGCGGATCAGTAGTTTCATCTTTTTTCACCTCCTTTCTCCCTTAAATTACGTCTTGATCGTTGAAGAGTTGCAAGCACGGAGATGTCAACTTGGCGTGATTTTGGGGAACGCTAAATTATCCCCTGGTGCCAGGTCGGATAGGTGCCTGGCTTTGAGGCGCCAAGGTGAGGATGTCATTTCGTTTGATGCCTGCACTGAGAGGGGTTTCGTCGTTGTCGATGGGCTGGTTTTCTAACAGGAAACAGTAATCTCTGCTGGGGAGCCCGAGCAGGTCCACGAGCTTGTCAATGATCTTGCCCATTGGATAGTAGCCTTGAACCTCGAAGGTGGAGTGCGTGGGGCGGTTGGGCAGAGCGACGATCAATTTCAGGGCGTGATCCCACGTATTGAGGTAGGCGGGCGGAACGACGTCGGGGATGTCGATTTTGAGAATGGGGGGGAGGAGGTCGGTGTCGACGATGGTCTGTGAGACCTTCTCCTGTGGTAAGGGGCGTTCATCCCATGTCAAGAAGCTGGCGCCGGGTATTCGGATCGTATCCTTGGGCTGAATTTCCACTTTTTTGTTGGGTAAGAGGCGAGCGCCGTTGAGGAACGTTCCGTTCTTGCTGCCTAGATCTTCGATGAAGTACGTTCTGCTTCGTCCCTGGATGATGCGGAAATGGTGGGTTGATACACTGGGATCATCTAGCACAACGTCACAGTCGGCGCCGCGTCCAAACGATAGGCCTCTCCTCGCTATGGGGTATTCCGATAATTTCCTGGCATCCTGATATTGGACGAGACGTAAGGCGCCCTTGGTGGCCTCTGGTGCTCTGGTAGCGTGTTTGACGCGATTGATCCAATCCTCCAGTTCGATCCAGAAAGGTAGCGACAGCATGGTGGTCTTACTGGCCTGGGCTGCCTGATCGGGTAGAACTTTCCCCAGGAATAAACTTAGGGAGTTGGTCAACTTCACTTGTAAATCGTTGGTGTCTTCGTAATTGATCTGCCCGACGCTCCTTAGATCGGCGGGCATGTCTCTTTCATCGCTTCGAGACAGCAATAGCCAGGGCGTTCGACTCCCGATGGCTATGCCGAGCGCCAGGTAGCTGGTTAGGTTGGACAGAGAGCCTAGATGACCGAGGGTAAATTGTGCCGCCACGACTTTGCGACGAATGTCGCACAAGAAAGGTTCGGTCACCCGTTCGGTCAGGAAAAGGGGGTGCAGGTCGTATTTGCTCAGGTGAGGATCAAGGTGTCGCATGACGTTGCGCCACAACATCTTGGAGGCGTTGAGCACGAGGTATCGATTCTCGTCAGGCGGCAAGGTCATGCTATCACAGATGCGGTTGCAGAAGTAGCAGTAGTTGCGGGCCGGTCGGTCGGTCGGCGGAAAACCCTGCTCGCAGCGTTGCGAGAGTTTTCTGGTCAGATCCCCGTCATCTCGATAGCGGATGATGGATTCTGTGGCTTGGAAAATAAGGTCGCTGGATGTATGGGCAGTCACGATGAGTGGGCGATTGAAGCCCAGGGCAATGCCCAGCTCCAGGTAGGTGTTAGGGTCGCTTACAGAGAGATCGAAGATGCTGAAGTTATTCAGATAGATTTTCTGACATATGTTGAGTAAGGGGGAATGTCCCTGGCTGGACTTTCTATCGATGCATATGGCTTTGTATCGCTGAGGGTCGAAGACCTTGCTAAGGCTTCTCAGGTACGGGGTCATATCTTCGGGGGGTAGTTTGCCCCCCAGGAAATAGGTGGATTGTGCTCCTGCATCAGGGCCGTCGGATTTTAGCTGTTTCAAAACATTTTTGATGACTTCGTTCTGTGGTGTGAGTCGAAGCACCCGTTCCAGGCAGTAACATTGTTGGTCTTTGGTCTCGACGACGCCAGCGAGCCATAACCAACCCATCACAGATCGCGGGTTGGATCGAACAACTTGGCTGAGGGTTGCTTGGGCTTGGGCTTTCTGACCTGCTTTTGCTAACTTGATCCCCTGGTGAAGTAGAGACTCTGCCGCTTGCTTCATTTATGCAATCTTCTCCCGGAGCTATTCAAGTCCATAGATTTGTATCTTCTCAATCCGTTGAGGCCTAACCAATGGGATTCTTGCATTTACTACCCGACATTCGTGGCCAAGAGCCTGATTTTCCATCACGAATCACACGAATGCTCGAATTTCACGAATGTTTTTTGAAATTCGAAGTCAAAATTCGTGTTATTTGTCCATTCGTGTGATTCGTGATCCAGAGATGTCGGGTAATGAAATGTGCGATTGAACTATCTATTTCACCGAATTGGTGCTGCCTTTAGCTTATGGGTGCTTCGCTCAGGTTAAGTGAGGATGTTTTGGAGTTGCATCGCCAGCGACATATCGCCGCTGATTTTCAGTTTGCCTTGCATGACGGCGACCATCGGGTTAAGCTCCCCGTTGAACAGGGCCAAGAGGTCGGCCGAGTCGGCCGAGAGCGTCAAGTTCGGTTGGGCGGTCTTTCCCTGTTCCAGGTCGGCTTTTCCATCCGCTAATGTGACCGTCCACGCCCCGCCATTTTCCCCCGTCAGATCGAAGAGAATGACAGCGTTGACTCCTTTGATCTTTTCAGGATCCGCGTTGCTGATTTTTTCCATCGCTTGTTTGACGTTCGGGATACTCATTTTTCCTCCTAAAAGTTTTATAGGGCGCTTTTGCATTGTAGGCCGATCGTTCAGCTTGGCCTATTGTGAGGCTCATTATAGCCAGGATGAAAGTTTATGTCAATCAAAGG
This sequence comes from Chloroflexota bacterium, assembly GCA_011046405.1. Taxonomy (GTDB): domain Bacteria; phylum Chloroflexota; class Anaerolineae; order B4-G1; family B4-G1; genus DSAR01. Next base: position 7,072 of record DSAR01000283.1, read on the forward strand.
GGCGCGTATTGTTGAGATTCGATTTGTTGACACGTGCGCCGGTTACGATTATACTGGCGGCATATCAAATGGGTGTGTTTCAAATGATTCAAGCCTTGTTCGTAGTACGGGCGCTAGGTAGCGGCGCTAGGTAGCGGCTTCAGCGCGCTTTTACGGCGATAAACCGCCTACTACACACTTGACCTCAAATGAAATGAAACGCACCATATCAAATCAAGGAATAAAGGTATCATCTCAATAAATCGGGGCAAACTCGCTCGGGCCGGTCTCCTGACCGTGCCCGCTGTGGCTCGGTCGGGAGACCGGCCACAGCTCCCCAACTTATTGAGAAGATACGAATAAAGGATAGTCGATTAAGATGTTTTCGAGACGGCGCACGATATTTTCTTTTGGTGTCATAGCTTGTGCAGGGGTGATGATTGCCTTCGTGTTGGGTTTCACCGGCAGGGCCGGGGCGAGCCCGGCTGCGATCACGCCTTTGCCCCCGGTCGAAGAGACGGATGGACGAGCCGGAACGTGTTACGCTTTTTACTATGATCCACCACCAATTCGCCCCTTTATCAGGATGGCGTATCAAGCCGGTTCGCGGTGGGATCGTTTCGACTTCATCTGGCCCAACCTGGAACCGGAAAACGATCGTTGGGACGAGGACGTGCTGCGCGCTTACGACGACGTGATCAACGATCTTTCCGCCAGGGGAATAGAGAACGTCGTCGGCATACTGCTCTGGACGCCCGATTGGGCTGCGACGAGCCAGCTTCAAGGCGCCGAAGCCCGTTCATTCGACGAGCGGCCCTTCGGCTGGTATGCGCCCACCGTCCGCAATGCCCGCTTGTCCCAATCCACCTTCGCGCCCAGCGCGTCTTCCTCCCCACCCCAGGGGCTTTACCTTCCATGGGATCATCCCGACAACCATTGGGGCGATTTTGTCTACGACGTCGTCTCGCGCTACGGCGACCGGGTCAAGTATTGGGAGATGTGGAACGAGCCGGAGTGGACCTACTTCTGGACTGGCACGTCGACCGACTATGCCCAATTGCTCAAGGTGGGCTACCAGGCGAGCAAGGCGGCTTGCCCAGATTGCCAGGTACTCTTCGGCGGATTGCACTACTGGGCCAATCCGAATTTCTACCGCTGGGTACTGGGCACTCTGCGAAACGATCCCAGCGCGCCGGCGAACAACTATTACTTCGACGTGATGTCGGTCCATTTCTACAGCAGCGTCTCCAACACGTATGACAAGATCAACGAGATCCGGGATGGCATGGCGAGTTTGGGCATCGTCGACCATCCCATCTGGTTGACCGAGACCGGCGTGCCGGTGTGGAACGACGCATCGGTTGATCCAGACCCCGTCAAGTACGATTTCGCCGCCCGGCAGTCGGAGGCGGCCGCTTACGTGATCCAATCCTACGCCAATGCCCTCGCGTCCGACGTCGAGCGCTATTTCTTCTTTCGCACCCACGACGCCGATATGGGTGAGTATTTCGGCCTCATCCGCAACGAGCACTCGTTGAGGCCGGCCTACGTGGCCTACCAGGTGGCGACGACCTACCTCATCTCACCCACCTTCGTCACCCGCGATCTCACCGGTGTGCACCGGCAGGTGACGCTGTGGGGCACACCCCGGGGCAAGGTCAGCGTCCTGTGGAACGAATCGCCGCACACCGGCGTGTACACACTCCCGGCGGCGATGCCCACGGCACGCCTGGTCGATCGCTGGGGGGTCACGCGCACTATCACACCCACCACCTGGCTGACCGGTTCTCACGTCTCCGCTGCCTATACCCTGACCCTGCCCGGCGCGACCGCCAACCTGGTCTCCGATCCAGGCCATTACTTCATCGGCGGAGACCCGCTGCTCCTGATCGAATCGGAGACGAACAGCGCGCCGCCCACCAGCACCGTTCATCCCTTGCCAGCGATGACGACGACGCTCGCCTTCACCGTCTCCTGGGAGGGGCGCGACAACGAATCGGGCATCCTGGGCTACGACGTGCAGTGGCGCGATGGGGCGGAGGGAACGTGGATCGATTGGTACCACATCACGCCTCACACGGCGGGATGGTTCGTCGGGAAGTCAAGGTATACTTACGATTTTCGCTCCCGCGCCATCGATCGGGTGGGCAATCGCGAAGCGTGGCCCCATAAGCCACAGGCGCGAACCACCCTCGACTTCACCGGCACGCTCTACTTCAGCGTCACCCATTTCTTCGCCGACGAGAACAGGAA
>DSAR01000169.1 GCA_011046405.1 Chloroflexota bacterium
GATGATGCAGCAGACGGAAGAGTTCGGCTACGTGGTGGGCGAGGGCTTCCAGGCGATCGAGCTCCCCTACGTGGGGGGGCGGACGTCAATGCTGATTCTGTTGCCCGACGCCGGGACCTTCGAGTCGTTCGAGGCGTCGCTTGATGCTGAACAGATGGACGCTATCGTGCAACAAGTCGAGCGCCGGAATATGGTCCTGACCATGCCCAGGTTCACCTTCGAGACCCGCCTCGACCTGGCGCAGATCCTGGCCGGCATGGGGATGGAGAGCGCTTTCGATCCCGGTGCGGCCAATTTCTCCGGGATGGACGGCAGCCGCGAACTCTTCATCCAGGGCGTGCTGCACAAGGCCTTCGTCGCCGTCGACGAGGCCGGCACCGAGGCCGCCGCCGCCACTGCCGTGCTCGTCGGCATCACCGCCATGCCGGAGGAACCGATCGAGGTCACGGTGGACCGGCCCTTCATCTTCGCCATCCGGGACACCGAGACCGGGGCCATCCTGTTCCTGGGGCGCGTCGTGAATCCTGGATCATAGAAGATCATGCCTGAATTGCCCGACGTAGAAGTCTTCAAACGGTATCTGGACGCCACCTCGCTCCACCAGGAGATCGCGGACGTCGAGGTGTATAGCCGCCAGGTTCTGGAGGACGTCGATGCCGAGGGCCTGCGGGAGGAACTGTGCGGCCACGCCATCGAGTCGACCCGCCGGCACGGCAAATATCTCTGGTTCTTTGGGATTTCGCATGGTAGCGGCGAAAGATTAGCCACGAATTGTACGAATTAACACGAAAAACCCAAAATTAGTGACAATTCGTGTAATTCGTGGCGAAAAGTTGACCACTTGCTAAGCCAACCAGGCGAACTACCAGAGAGCCAGAGATGGGAAGGAATTGGACTGCTTGAATTAGTGTATACGGGAAGGATAAAATGCAATTTGACGAATTTGTAGGACGGGTTCACAATCGAGCCGAACTGGCTTCGACGGGCGAGGCGTTGCGGGCTATCCGGGCGACGCTGCAGACCCTCAGCGAACGGGTATATTTCGACGAGGCGCAGGACCTGGCGGCCCAACTCCCCCGGGAGATCGGCGAGTACCTGACGATGGTCGACGATGTCGAGTCCTTTTCCCTCGGCGAGTTCCTCGACCGTGTGGCAGAGCGCGAGACAGTCGATCTGCCGGATGCGACTTATCACGCCCGCGTGGTGATCGAAGTGCTGGGAGAGACAGTGACGCCGGGCAAGATGGACGACATCCGCGCCCAACTTCCCGACGAGTACAAGCCCCTGTTCGAGGCTGGCAGCACCGGCTCAATGACCTAGCACTACAGCGAATTTGGAAACGTACATTCGCTGGTTTGAGGATTTAACGTCGGGCGGCGTGCCCCAGGTCGGAGGCAAGAACGCCTCGCTGGGCGAGATGACGCGGGCATCAGCGGCGAGGCCCCCAGCAATTACCCCGATTTCGCCGCCTTCCTGGTCCGGGAGGGCATCGACTCTATGTCCCTGAGCCCCGATAGCGTCATCGACGTGAAGCGCCGCGCAGCCGAGGCGGAGCGCGAATGAAGATCGACCTGCATTGTCACACCGAGTACTCCGGCGATTCCAGCACCCCCATCGGCGCGGTCCCGGCCCGCTGCCGGGAGCAGGACATCGCGGTGCAGGCGATCACCGACCACGGGACCATCGAGGGCGCGCAGAAGATCCGGACGATGGTCGAAATCCAGGAGGATGGCGAGCTTCCTGGTCTGACCATCATCGTGGGGGAGGAGATCACCACCCGGGCGGGGGAACTCGTCGGCCTGTTTCTCGACGAAAGTATCCCGCACTACCTGAGCGCCGAGGAGACGGTCCGGCGCATCAAGGCCCAGCAGGGGCTGGTGCTCTTGCCCCACGGTTTCGATCCCTGGAAGCGCTACCGGCTCCGGCCGGAGGTGCGCGAGCGGATCGCCGATTCTATCGACATTATCGAGACCTTCAACGCCAGTGTCTCGCGGCGGCGTTGGAACCGGGAGGCGGTGGCCTGGGCCGAGACGCATGGCGCGCTGATGAGCGCCGGTTCCGACGCGCACACGTTAGCCAGCATTGGCCGGGCCTGGGTGGAGGTGTCCACGCGCCCGATCCGGGGGCCGGAGGATTTGCTGGCGGCCATGGAAGGTGGAGTGCCGATGGGCCGGTGGTCCAACCCGATCCTGGGCTTCCTGTACAAGGTGTGGGATTTCTTCCGGTGGCGGATCAAGCCCTGGAAAGCGGATGACTGACAAGATGACTGAAAAAAGGAGCAAGATATATGCCGAGGACTAAGATTATCTGTACCATCGGACCGGCCAGCCGCGAGCCCGACGTGCTGCGTCAGTTGGTGGCGGAGGGGATGAGCGTGGCCCGGCTCAATCTCGCGCACGGGAGTCTGGACGAGCACGCCGAGAACGTCGAGCGCATCCGGGCGGCGGCCAGCGAGGCCAACCGGGCCGTGGCCATCCAGGTCGATTTGCAGGGGCCCAAACTGCGCGTGGGCGAGATGGAGGCGCCCGGTGTGATGCTGCAAGAGGGCGCCGACGTGACGTTCACCACCGAGGATGTGCTCGGGCGCACGCCGGATGCGCTTCCAATGCAAAATGAGGCCTTCCCCCGCCTGGTCAATCCCGGCGACCGCGTCCTGTTGGCCGATGGGACGATCGAGGTGCAGGTTCTGAAAATTGAAGGGAACGAGGTCCGGGGACAGGTTCTGGTGGGCGGGGAGCTCAAGAGCAACAAGGGCGTCAACCTGCCCGGCGTGTCGACCGAGTTGCCGTCCCTGACGGACAAGGACCGGCGCGACCTGGCCTCGGCGCTGGAATGGGACGTGGATTGGATCGCTCTCTCCTTCGTTCGCACGGCCGACGACCTGCAGGAGTTGAAGGCCTTGATCCGGGACGCGAGCAACGGCTCGGACACACCAACGCCGGTGATGGCCAAGATCGAGAAACCCCAGGCGCTGGAGAATATGGACGAGATCATCCGGGTGTCCGACGCGGTCATGGTCGCCCGGGGAGACCTGGGGATCGAGATCCCGCCGGAAGAGGTGCCGATGGCGCAGAAGCGCATCATTGAGGTGTGCAACCAGGCCGGCCTGCCCGTGGTCACGGCGACCCAGATGCTCGATTCGATGATCCGCCACCCCCGGCCGACCCGGGCCGAGGCCTCGGACGTGGCCAACGCGATTCTCGACGGCACCGACGCCATCATGCTCTCAGGGGAGACGTCCATCGGGGCGTACCCGGTGGTGGCCTTGCAGACCATGATGCGCATCGCCGAGGAGGTGGAGAGCCAGCGTCCGGACGTTCCGGCGCGGCCTTTTCAATCGAAGGCCGACAGCGTCGAGCGCTCCATCGCAGCGGCCGTGAGCCGGGCTGCCCGCGATGCGGCCCATAATCTGGGCGCTGCGGCCATCATCACGCCCACCGCCTCGGGGTACACGGCCCAGCTAATGTCCCGCTATCGTTCGCGCTCGCCCATCATCGCCATCACGCCCGACCGGCGGGTGCAAAGGCGGTTGGCGCTGTACTGGGGCGTGACATCCCTGCTGGCCCCGCGCACCGACAACACTGACGAGATGATCACCCAGGCGGTCGAGGCGGCCCGGGCACGTGACCTGGTCGAGGCGGGCGACGTGTTGGTCGTCACCGCCGGCGCGGCCGGTTCTGAACCGGGAACCACGAACCTGATGCGGGCCTACGTCGTCAAGTGAGGCGACGTCTGGGGGGCATTCCGGGCGTGCGTTCGCGAGTCCAACCTTAACCGCGTGTGCTCCTGGTGATCGTCCGGGGCGAGCTCGAGCTAACTGCATGGAGGCCATTGAGCGCTTCGCCGAGGTATACGTGCGCTGCTCGTTGGAGACGTGCATGGCGCGGGCGGGCGGGAGCAGCCAACTTCGTGCCGACCTCGACCGGTTCTGCCATTGCCACGACCCTGGTGTTGCCTGAGTACGAGGGGCTCTTCGACGGTGTGGCTGTGCGCGCGCCGATAGTGGTGGGCTCCATTTCTGACGTCATCTTCGTCACCGAGCGAGAGACGAGCGTCGAGGAGGTCAATGACATCTTTAGAGAGGAGGCCGCGAGTGACAAATACCTCGGCATCCTGGGCGTCTCCGACGAGCCTCTCGTTTCGTCTGACATTGTCGGTGACGAGCACGCTTCCCTCGTTGACCTTGCAATGACGCGGGTGGTGGACGGCGATCTGGTCAAGATTATGAGTTGGTACGACAACGAGTGGGGCTTTACCATCCAGATGGTCCGCGAGGCGGCCAAGCTGGCTGAGGCGGTTGGCCTAGCTTGATGAGGGGGATATCTGCCGGGATGATGGTCACGTGTGAATTTTGATTTTTTAAACAGCCTCTAAGTGCGACGCTATTTTCAGTGATATCCGTTTTAGAAAATGAGGAGGGCTTATGCCAACTAAATACCCGATTGAATATGAACTGACACCCAGAGCGATCCCCCGGGGCGCCCGCTAGTTGACCGTTTCCCTGCAGAACGTCGGCGAAGACGAATTGAAGGGGCTAGACGTGAACGTGTATTCCCTCGATACGTATGCCATTATGGTTATGGGGACCGGGGCTTTGATCCCGATCTTGAAGCAGGGCCAGGAGGAGACGCGTAATTTCCAGGTTTCAGCTGAGATGACGGGCGAGATATACGTCGCTTTTGATGGTTTTCGGGATGGCGCGCGCTTCCATTGGGAGACGCCCGCTATTTCTATCCAGGTGGACGGTCAACCGGCCGAGCTCGTGCGTCTGCTCGTGTTGAGCGAACCTTACGCCCCCCTGGGAGAGCCGATCACGTGCGAGGCACACGTTCGCGGTCTGACGAAAAGCGAGAATCTGGTGCTCGAGTTCTGGGTGGAGACGCCCAGTGAAACGTTCGAATCGCCGGACAAGATGGGGCTTGGCATCTTGGAAGAGGGAGAGGAGGAGCGGCGCACGTTTGAGATCACGCCGGAAGAGGAGGGCATCTACATCCTGCACGCCTATCTCTACCAGGGTGCTCGCCGGATTGGACACCAGACAGCGTATTTGAGTATATCGCTGTAGGGAATGGCGGGTGGCGAATGAGAAATGAGAAATGAGAAATGAGAAATGACAAAGTTGCCAACGCAATTCCAACGCTTTAAACGGAATGCAACGTCAGATCAAACCGATCCCATATTTGGGATCGGTTCTTTTTTGCTACAATTAGGATAGGTGTGCAATCCTGGAATGGATTAAGGAGTGACTTATGGCTATGAAATACCCACTTGAATACCGGCTGACGCCCAGGGAACTACCGGAAGGTATTCGCTGGTTGACAGGGGCTGCACACCATCTACGCCTACCTGTACGATGGCGTTGAGATGCTCGACCGGGAGATCGAGTACGTCTACGCCCGGGTGTCGTAGTGGATGGATTGACGGATTGAGACGAAACCGGTTTAACCGTGGGAAAGGAGTACGGACATGGAATTCAAAAACGGTGCGAAAGTGTTGGCATCTGACGGTGAGAAGATCGGTCGCTTGAATCGGTTGGTGATTGACCCCCGTTCGAACGAGGTCACCCACATCGTGGTCGAGAAGGGATGGTTGTTCCCAAAGGATAAAGTGCTACCGATCGACTGGGTCGAGAAGACGGAGGAAAAGCGCGTGCTTCTCCGGGACGACGTGGAGGATTTGAAGAATCTGCCGGATTTCGAGACGACCCACTACGTGGCCGTGAACGAGGATGAGGAGATAAAAGACTCATCGGCGTTCCCCGACAAGGTCCTGCCTGACGTCTACTGGTATCCCCCGCTGCGCACTTACTGGTGGAAGCCCAGCGGATACCTGGGCTTTCGTAGTTATTTCGGGTATCCCAAACCGCCTTACGTCGACGAGCCCAGCATCCACGTGCGGCCCCAGCCCGAGACCCGAGTCCGGGAGCGACCGGAGGTGAAACGGGTGACCGAGCGGCAGGTGCCGGAGGGGACAGTGGCCCTCAAGGAGGGGGCGCAGGTCTTCGACAAGGCGGGGGAGCACGTGGGGGATATTTCCCGCGTCTTGACCGTTCCCAACGAGCCCTGCGTCACCCACATCGTCGTGTCGAAGGGTATCCTGTTCAAGGAGGAAAAACTGGTGCCGACGACGTGGATCGCCGACGTCGAGGAGGACGAGGTGCGGTTGGCCGTCTCGGGTGAGATGGTGAACGAGCGGGCGGTGAACGAGCGGGCGCTGAACGAGCGGGCGCTGAACGAGCGGGGGCGAAAGGAATCGGCGTGAAGGCCGCGGAACGGCGGCAGGCCGAGGGGATCCTGCGGACCGACCAGTATCAACTGACGATGGCCCAGTTGTACTACCGGATGGGCCTGCACGAGCGCCCGGGGGCAATTGCTCCTGGAGTTTGGCCTGCGACGGGCCCAGGAGCGGGGAGCCAGCGCGGGCGCCCGGGCGGCCCTGATCGGCGGGGCTGACTTTACCTCCAACGTGGGAGTCTCACGTGTCGTGGGGTACCCGCCCCAGGGGACCCACGCTCACAGTATGGTCCAGGTCTTTATGGCGCTGGGAGGAAGCGAGTTGGACGCCTTTCGCGCTTACGCCGACGTGTATCCTGACAATTGCCTCCTGCTGGTCGATACCGTGGATACGCTGGAGAGCGGCATCCCCAACGCCATCCGGGTCTTCGAGGAACTGCGGGAGAAGGGACACGAGCCGGTGGGCGTGCGCTTGGATTCCGGCGACCTGGCGTACCTGAGCGTCCAGGCGGCCAAGATGCTGAACGAGGCCGGTTTCCCCGACGTGTCCATCGTACTCTCCAACCAGCTAGACGAGCTGGTCATCTGGCAGATCATCATCCAGATAGAAAAGGAAGCGCCCCTTTACGGCGTCGATGCCGATCACCTGATCCACCGCCTGGCCTACGGCGTGGGCACGCGCCTGATTACCTCTCAAGGATCGGCGGCGTTGGATGGCGTGTACAAGTTGGTGGCGGTCCAGGATGAGGCCGGGGACTGGTCCCCGGCGATCAAGCTCTCGGAGACGCCAGCCAAGGTACCCAATCCAGGGTACAAGCACGCCTGGCGCGTGTACGACCGGCGGGACAAGGCCGTCGTCGACCTGCTTGGCCTGGAAGACGAGGACCCCCGGGAGATGGACGAACTCATTCTCCATCACCCGACGGAGCATACAGTTTACCGCACGCTCCCCCAGGACGGAATCTCGGAGGTCGAACCGCTGCTGGTCGATGTCCTGGACGCGGGGACACCGGTCTACGATGAACCCCCGGTCGAGGAAATGCGCCGACAACGCCAGGCCGACCTGGACCGCCTGGATCCGGGCGTCCGCCGGATCGTGAACCCTCACTGGTATCACGTCTCGCTCACGGAACGTCTGTGGGACTTGAAGCAGACGCTGATCCAGTCGGTGAAAGGAAATTCTGATGTTTGACGATAGAAAGGACGCCGGCCAGCAACTGGGCCAGGCCCTGGAACGGTACCGGGGCCAGCGGCTGCTCGTTTTGGCCATCCCTCGGGGCGGGGCGGAGGTAGGGTACCGGGTGGCTCGGTATCTCGATGCCGATTTTTCTTTGTTGATCGCGCGCAAACTTCCCTTCCCCACCAACCCGGAATCGGGCTTTGGAGCCATCGCGGAGGATGGCAGCACCTTCATCTATCCCACGGCGGCGGCGCGGGTACCGCGAGAGTCGATCGAGGAGATCATCAATTATCAAAAAGAGGAGATTGAACGCCGGATCGAGGTGTTGCGGGATGGGGAACCCTTGCCAGACCTGGCCGACCGGACCGTCATCCTGGTCGACGATGGGATCGCCATGGGCTCCACGATGCGGGCCTCAATTCAGCTTTGCAAAAATCAGAAGGCGGGACACGTCGTCGTCGCTGTGCCGGTGGCGGGTGAGCGGGCCATCCGGGATATCAAGCCCCTCGTCGACGACGTGGTTGTCCTGGAATCGCCGTCCTACTTCCGGGCGGTCGCCCAGGTCTACCGTCATTGGCGCGATGTGCACGATCGAGAGGTGTTGGAGATCATGGAAAGGATTTAAAAATGTTTGATCGAATTCTGGTACCATTGGATGGCTCTAACCTGGCCGAGGCGGTGTTGCCCCACGTCGTGACCACCGCCCAGGCCTTCGATGCCCAGATCATCCTGCTGCGGGTCATGGAGCGTCGTGATAATGAGAAGGACGAGGAGACGTTGAGTCCCCTCCGCTGGCAATTGCGCAAATCGGAGGCTGAGGCTTACCTGGATGCGGTGCACGAGCGCTTGCGAGGAATCGGGCTCCAGGTGGAGAAGGTTATCTTGGAGGGAGACGCCGCCGAGCGGATTGTCACCTTTGCCCACGAACAGGAGGTGGGCCTGCTCGTGCTCAGCAGTCACGGCCGGAGCGGGCTCAGCAAGTGGAACATCAACAGCGTCGTCCAGAAGGTGATCCTGCGGGCTTACGTGCCTACGTTGATCGTGCGGGCCTACCGCGCCGTTCCCGAGAACCTGGAGGGCTGGCGCTATCGAAAGCTCATGGTGCCGCTGGATGGTTCCCAGCGGGCCGAATACGTCCTGTCGCTGGCGACCAGCTTGGCCCATTCCCAGGACGCGCAATTGTTGTTGGCCCACGTCGTGAAAAAACCGGAGATAGCCCGCCGGGCACCGCTGACCGGGGAAGAGCAGGAATTGCTGGAACGTCTGGTGGCGATCAACCGAAAGGAGGGGGAGGCCTACATGGCGGATCTGGAAAGCCGCCTCTCGGCCGACGTTCATTCCCACCTGGTCGTTGGCGAAAGCATCGCCGCCAGTCTGCACCGCCTGGTCCGGCAGGAGAAGGTGGATCTCGTCCTCTTGAGCGCCCACGGTTATTCCGGCGAGGCCCAGTGGCCATATGGCAGTGTGACCCTCAACTTCATCGCCTATGGTGCGACCCCCTTGTTGATCGTCCAGGATATTTCCCGGGAAGAGGCTGAGAAATTGAAAGTTGAAGAAGTCGCACAGGAGAAAAAGGGCCATTGATGACGTCTAGCAACGAACTTTTTACACAAATTCCCCTGGAGAACCGGCGGTGGGACGTGGACGACCTGGAGGACCTGGCCGCCCAGTTGGCCGAGCGCCACGCCGGGCGCCTCGCTACTTCCGAACGATTTGGTCCGGATGCGCCCCACCTGGCGTCCCTCTCCGAGCATAAGTCCATCCTGCGCCAGGTGTACGAACAGTTCCAGGAGGTGACCGAGGTGGAAGGGATCCTCTCCAGCGCCGGAGAGTGGATCCTGGACAATTACCACTTGATCCAACAGACGATCCGGCAGACC
>DSAR01000581.1 GCA_011046405.1 Chloroflexota bacterium
AAGGAGGAGGCGCCGGAGGCCATCGTGGCGGCGGTACGGGCGGCGGCGCGCGGTGAAGGCTACTTCAGCCCTGGCGTGGCGGGCAAGGTAGAAGCTTGGACACGCGGGGAACCGCCGGGCGGCCTGACGGATCGGGAGTTCGACGTGCTGCGGCTGGTGGCGGAGGGGCTGACCAACCGGCAGATCGCCCAGGCCCTGGACATCGCCGAGCACCGTCGGTTTCCACGTCAGCAACGTCCTGGAATTGGGCGTCGCTTCGCGGGCCGAGGCCGTGGCGTGGGTCTGGCAACACGACGTGGCGGAACTGTTGGATGATTCTCAGCATTCCCCGTTGGACGCTGATGAAAACTCCAGATAAAGATGGTGAAAATAGCAATGACAAACCTCTGAGGATGTGCTATGATGAGAGAGGTTGCTGGAAAAGCCAGCTATAGCACAATTAAAACAGGGGGTTAGAAAATGCGTAAGTCAATTTCAATCACGTTATTGATGCTAATTGTTGTTCTGGGAACATTCGAAACAGTTTTAGCACAAGGGCCTGATGAACCAAATATTGATGGCAAGCAAGTGCCCTGGTGCTCAGATATACCAGGCGCCCAGATGCTAGATATGAAAACAAATTCAGCATGTCGGGTACCAATCTTGGCGATAGGCCCATCGTCTGATAGCAAACTGACGTCTTTGTATCGTAGAGGCTGGACCAATAAGTGGACCAGTGAAAGTGACTCCGACCTTTGGGAGGATAGCATCAGAGTGAGTGCATATCTATATTTGAATGGCCCAGCCGGTTGGCAGTTTGAGGACTCGTGTAATGACCCAACAAGTGGACACCACGCTGCTTGCCGGACTTATGGTGGCGGTGACGAGAATAAACAGAACGGCTACCATTATTTCCAAACAGGTGGCTACGTAGATCAAAGCTTCCGAACAACAGATCATTGGCATTGGTAAAAGTTCACTGACCATTCGTTGCCCAGGCAAGTACAATCTTGCCTGGGCAACTTGTTTATGGAAGAGGTATGTTATGCGAAATATTGTTTTTTTACTGCTATCTAGTCTCGTCGTGTTATTTGTAGGTTGCTCATCTTATAATCACCCAAGACGGATTAATCATAGTGAGTGGTCCTCACAAGTACGGCAAGTACCATTCAGCAAGTGGTCAAATATCGTACATCGAGGCTTGGGGGTAGGCTTCGTACGCCCTGAAGATCGTGAAACCAATCCCTACCGGCGGCCCCCGACGGATCAGTTCCAGATTCAACCAGGAGATGCCTTCACGACGTTACTTATCCTTAACACAGGATATGACGAAGCTTATCCGGTTCTCGTCTCTGTTTTCCTGGACTACAGGCAGGTCAGTTTCAGTTTAGACGGCCATCAAGGGTTTTTACATCGTTTGGACATCCCACCTGGCGTGACTATGGAAATCCCCTTTCAAGTCTCTATTGAAAAGGCTGGCTGGCACGATCTCTTCGTCGTTGCCTTTCGTGAACCGGAAAATCGCCCCACTGATCCACAGGACCGACTACCCCCTTCGTTGGGTGTTGGTGGACGACGAACAGTAGTGTGTGCTGGAGATTGCACCAGGCCGAATTCACTGTTGCCAGACAGGTTTGTAGGAGAGGACGTCAGCGCACACCGTACCGATATCAACGCTTTTCCTTTATTGCCCGAAGACGGCAGATCGCCAAAACAGCGTCTTTTATTGGTGGCCAATGCCAAACCAGGTGAGGATTTTTCTTTGATCCTGTGGGCCAGGAACCCTGATAATCAGTCCAGGGATTACGTAGTGCTGCCGATGTTAAATTTCTACCAGGTTTCTTTTGCCGGTTCTGAGGTTCTGCACTTGCATATGCCTGCAGGAAGCGAATTATTCATACCAGGTCAAATTCGGTTGCCGGATGAAGAGGGTGTACATGAGTTACAGTTCCTTATTGTTTTTGAACCCTATCACCCTCTAGATGAAGTACGAGATCCATTTGTGGTTTCAGATATGCGTTCTGCTCTTGTTGTTGAACCGGGTGAGTAAAGCAACTGGATGAGTTTCAACTGTCGAGTGGCTAGATAGAAAGTCAGACTTTTAACCACGAGTGTTGGGGTAGTCCAGTCATCTTATACGTTTAGTAGAAGTGAGACATTGGAGAAAGCCAAATGGTTAGCCACACACAAAGGATATTCGTCTTGGCCTGCGCGGTATTGGTGGTGTCACTAGCTGGCTGTGGGCTTACGCCCGAGACAGCAGTAGACGCTCCTGTCATAGAAGCAACGCCTGAAGTGCCGGTTTTGTCATCGTCGCCGAGCCCGACAGCGTTGCCATCCTCTACGACAACCACGCCGACAGCCACTCCTACACCAACTGTCAGCCCCACCCCATCCCCTACCTCCGGATGGATCGCTTTTGTAGGAAGAGATCAACACCTATGGCTCACGACCCCTGACGGACAGACGCAAGTCCCCCTCACCTCAGCAGGGCAGGCGCAATCGCCAGTCTGGTCGCCTGATGGTCACGTGCTGGCCTACATCTATCAGGTAGATGAGCAAAGCCCGGGGGAAGTGATGGTATACGATCTGAGCAGCAAGCAAAGTGAATCCTTATCCATCCTTATCCATTGCGCGGGAGCGTTCTCACACATTGAGTTGGTCGCCAGGCGGTCGTTATCTGCTCCTTATTAGCGGAACCGCCGCCGTCAGTCAACACACCGTTGTTGAAGCTGTCACCGGCACGGACCTGCACGAGACGAGGTCACTGGGGTACGCCTGGCAGCCCTGATCAGTGCCTTTTTTCTTCACTCCAACAGTTCGGCCGCACGCCTGGCCGCCGGGACGTAATAGCGGGTGGTGTATTCCTTGACCATACGGCGCGTGCAGAAGATGGGCGCCGCGGTCCGAATCGCCTCTTTCATCACCTGCACCCATCCCCGGGGCACGTCGTCGGCATCGCGCCGGTAGAACAGAGGCGTCACTTCCTGTTCCAGCAAATCGTAGAGAGCGTAGGCGTCAGCCGCGTCCTGCGCGCCCCAATCGTCGTGTCGCTCGTCCGATTTGATCGCCCACCCATTCGCCCCGTTATATCCCTCGGCCCACCATCCATCCAGGACGCTCAGATTTGGCACACCGTTGAGCGCCGTCTTCTGCCCGCTGGTGCCGCTGGCCTCGTAGGGGCGACGCGGCGTATTGAGCCACACGTCGACGCCCTGGACCAGGTATCGCGCCACCTGAAGGTCGTAATCTTCGATAAAGGCGATTCGGCCCCCAAACCCCGGATCCTTGGCCGCGTTGTACACGTGCTGGATGAGCCGCTTGCCGCCCTCGTCGGCCGGGTGCGCCTTGCCGGCAAAGATGAACTGCACCGGCCGATAGGGGTCCAGTAACAGCCTTCTCAACCGGTCCAGGTCGTGGAAAATGAGCGTCGCCCGCTTGTAGGTCGCGAAACGGCGGGCAAACCCCACCGTGAGCGCGTCGGGATCGAGGAACGTGCCCGCGCAGAGCACCTGTTCAGCGTCCAACCGATCCTCGACCCGCCGCTGCCTGGCCCGCTCTCGAATCATGCCGATGAGCTTGTGCTTGAGATGCTGGTGCACCTCCCACAACTCACCGTCGGGCGTCTCGTGAATGCGCTCCCACAACGCCGCTTCATCGTGCCGCTCGATCCAATCGGGCCCCAGGCACTTGCGATACAGCCGGTTCATCGCCCCGCCGACCCAGGCCGGGACGTGGATGCCGTTGGTGATGTGGTCGATGGGCGTCTCGTCCGCCGGAACGTCGGGCCAGACCGATTGGAACATTTTTCGTGAGACCTCGCCATGCAGTTCGCTCACGCCGTTGCATTGCCCTGCCATCCGCAGCGCCAGAACGGTCATATTGAAACCACCCTCGTAATTGCCCAGATCCAGAAAGTCCTCCCGACTGAGGCCCAGGCTGGTCCAGTACTGATGCAGGTACTCATCGATCAGATGGAAAGGAAAAACGTCGTGCCCGGCCGGCACCGGCGTGTGGGTCGTGAACAACGTCGTCTCTTTCACAATCTGCTGCGCCTCCTCCAACGATTTGCCCGATTCCATCAATAGCCGCAATCGTTCCAAAAGCAGGAAGGCCGAGTGCCCCTCGTTCAGGTGATAGACGGCCGGGGCGATGTCCAGCGCCCGTAGCACATTGACCCCGCCGATGCCCAGCACGATTTCCTGCTGGATACGCATATCTTGGTCGCCGCCGTATAGGCGCGCGGTTAGCTCCCGATCCCAGGCCGCGTTTCTCTCGTTATCGGCGTCCATCAGGTACATCTGCGTGCGCCCCACGTTCACGTGCCAAACCTGTACCTGGACGGTCCGATCACCCACCCGGACCGGCACGTAGAGATAATCCTCCGGACCCTCTCCCCGGCAGAGTTCTCGAATGGCGACCTCATCCGGCTTGAACCTCGGGTAAATCGCCTCCTGCCACCCATCGGCCGTGAGCCGTTGGCGAAAATATCCCATCTCGTAGAGGAATCCCACGGCGACGAAGGGTATGCCCAGGTCGCTCACTTCCTTGCAATGATCCCCTGCCAACACCCCCAGGCCGCCGGAATAGATGGGCAACGATTGATGCAGGCCGAACTCGGCCGAGAAGTACGCCACAGGAGCGTCACACAAGTCAGGATACTCACCGGGGAACCAGAGGTGTCCATTTTCCAAATCGGCGTCCAATGCCATCATGACAGCATCGTACTGCCGTAAAAAGAGCGGATCAGACGACACCGTTTCTAAACGCTCGGCCGTGATCTCTTGCAACATCTTGACCGGGTTATGACCGGTGCTGCGCCATAGGGTGTAGTCCAACAATTTGAACAAATCCCGCGCCTCACGATGCCAGCTCCACCAGAAATTGTGGGCTAACACCTCCAGTCGTGCGATCCGTTGCGGGATATCGAATGAGGTCAAGCAGATTTCAGTTTCCACAGAATGTCACTCCTCCTGGCATAACGCGCCATTACATTCCATCAGCAGGCGCCCGTCTATTTGATCGCTCGTCTTGATGATGAACGTGATGCATACAGAAAACCCAGATGATGATGCACAGGGTTAGGATGAACCTGAACCGAAAAGCCCTTTCTCTCGAAGAAGACCATCAAATCATCGTGTGCGTACTGCGTCACGCCGTCATGATATTCCAAGCATATATGGGTGATTTTACTCAACGTGACGTCACTCGCGCGGAAGAAAATGTCGTATTCTCCACCTTCACAATCCACTTTCAAGAAATCACAATGTGACAACTGTTCTTCCTCGAAAACGGCGTCGAGGGAGCGGGATGCAACTTGGATTGGCGACCTCGCTTCTAACGAGGCGAGCGCCTTCGCCGTACTGTGTTGAACGGCGATACCCGTCGTCGTATCAAGGTGCATAACGCCAGAATTAGCGCCGATCGCATAGGGAAAAGATCGAACGTTGCTCGCCTGGTTCAACGCGATGTTTCCCTGCAACAGATCAAATGAATCCAGAAACGGCTCATAAGCGTAGACCAGGCTGGTGGGATGCTCGCGAGCCACACTAACAGCAAAGTCTCCCAGGCCAGCGCCAATGTCGATCACAATCCAATCGTCCTCGATGCGCGTGCCATGACGCTCATAATCACGATCCAGGCAAGTCTCTTTGATGATCCATATATCCATCAAAGAACGGGCCCAGAAACGATGGCCCTCGCTCAATTCAACGATGAATGGCAATCGCCTGGCGATCAACCTGATCATGATACGATGCCAGTTTTTCACACCGAAAGCCAAGGTTGTCAAGGAGGAGAGATAATATAAGCAGCGAGAAATGAACATAACGTCTCTCTAACCGTTCAGAGAAAATTATCCCTCCCACCTCGCTCGATCATCATAGGCCCTAACCAATAGGATTCTTGCACAGTTAGCAAGGATTTGCCATCGCTCATTCTTTTTGGTTCCGGCTTGGAAGCGCAGCGGCTTCTGCCAGGTTAGGGTGCCTTGAACAAAACAACGATCAAAGCCACAATCGCGACGAGCGCAAACTCTACGACGACGGACCAACTCAAGCGCTCCAAAAAGTATTGATGGGCGACATTCACGATGACGTAAAAGATGAGAATCAGAAACAAGCCGGCGACAAAAGCGCTGATTTGCCAATAGTTGAGGGCCCACGTGCATTCACCAATAATCAGGGCGACCACCCCGGAATAGAGGATAACTCGCTGGAAAGGTGTATCCGCCACGCTCAACAGATCAAGAGCCAACACCCCGGCAACCAGCATCATCAAAGTCGCCGTGATGATGCTGCGAGAACGTGTCTGGTAAATGACGGTGAACAGGATAAAAGCCAGGAGATAGGCCAGCATATTGAGCGCCAGCCGCGTCGCCGGATAACCAGAAGATTTGGGGGAGACGACCGTATACTCAGCGGAAATCGTGAGGCTAATCGCCACAGCGGCGAACAATAACCCCGCGATCCAAACCGGCCCAGTCACAATCTGTTCCAACAAATAGGCCGACAGGCCGGTCAGCAAACCGGGCAAAATCCACGAAACGTAGATGGGGCGCTCCGGATGATCAGCCAGATGAGGATGGCCGTGCAGGATCAAATTGGCGCCGGTGCACACCAGTCCAATCATCAACAGCGTCAGCAACCAGGTCCCGGTCAGACGAATCTCCATGGGAGATCCAAAAAGCTGCAGGCGCCACGTTTGATTTGGCAACTCGATAAAACGAAAGAGCACGCTGCCCAACAACAAGACAGCCACCAACACGCTCAAGTGATCGCGATTCAAAGATGTGGTCTTTTTTGATTGCATATCGAGGGGCATTTTAACGTCGAGAGAAGGATTTGTCAACCCGATTGGGTATGCTATAATCCCCCTTTGGTTGCTAAAACCTGGCAGAAGCCACTTCCCTTCCAATTTTTTCACAGCCAAAGGAGGTTCCATGAAAATGAAAAAAATCAAAATGAAACAGGCGCGAGTTCTCATCCTCTTGCTCCCCCTTTTGATGACACTGACGACCGGATGCCAGACGGCGGCTGAATCCACCCGCATCGTCTACGGGCTGACGTTAGCGCCCTCGGGCATCGACCCGCACCTCAACGCCTCTTCTGAATTGGGTATCCCGTTGACCTCGGTGTACGATACCCTGGTCTACCGCGACCCGCAGACCGACGAGTTCGTCCCCGGACTGGCCGAGCGCTGGGACATTTCCGATAACGGGCGCATATACACCTTCCACCTGCGCCAGGACGTCACGTTCCACGACGACACACCGTTCAACGCCGAGGCCGTACACTTCAACCTGGCCCGCATCACCGATCCCGCCCTCCAATCCCAGAAAGCGCGCTTTATGTTGGGGCCTTACGGTCACGCGGAAGTGCTCGGCGAGTACACCATCCAGATCCACCTGACCGAGCCCTTCGCCCCACTCCTGGACACCTTGAGCCAGGTCTACCTGGGGATAGCCTCGCCAGCAGCCGTCGAAAAGTGGGGAGATGAGTACCAGTTGCACCAGGTGGGCACCGGGCCCTACGTCTTCGCCGAGTACGCGCCGGGTGATCGCCTGTTGCTCAAGCGCAACCCCGATTACGCCTGGGGGCCAGCCCTCTACCAACACGAAACGGCCCAGGTCGATGAAATCGAATTCCGCTTCTTCACCGACCCGGCCACCCGCTCGCCAGCCCTGGAAACGGGAGGAGCCGACGTGATGGGCGAGATACCTCCCCAAGACGCGGCCCGCTTGGAAGAAAGCGCCGATTTTCGGGTCGAAAAAGTAGCCATTCCCGGTGTGTCGCTGATAGTCTTTATGAACACCCAACGCCCGCCCCTGGACGACGTCCGGGTGCGCCAGGCCCTGCTCTACGGCGCTGACCGCGAGGCCGTCGTCTCCACCATCTTCAAAGACACCTCACCGGTCGCTTACGGCCCCCTGGCGGCCAACACCTGGGGATACGAACCAGCGATACGGGATGACTACCCCTACCAGCCAGACCAAGCAGTCCAGTTGCTGGAAGAGGCAGGCTGGGTTGATACCGACGGCGACGGCATCCGAGACCGGGAGGGCCAGCCCCTGCGCCTCGATTTCTACCTGATGGGCTGGGGCCACATGCCAGAGATCGGCCAGTTGCTTGCCGCCCAATGGGCCGACCTGGGCGTCGAGGTCGATAGCCAGGTCGTGAGCTACCCCGAGGCCATGCAAGTAGCTGGTGAAGGCGCACATCACCTGATTCCCTTCAACCTCTCCGGCAGCGATCCCGACATCTTGAGCACCTTTTTCCACTCGCAGGCCGCCTTCAATTGGGCCGGGATAGAGGATTTCGAACTGGACAACTGGCTCGAAACAGCGGCCCAAACCCTGGAACCGGAACGACGAAAAGAACACTATAGCCAGGTGCAAATCCAGGTGATGGAAGAGGCCCTGGTGATCCCGATTCGAGATTACGTCAACCTGAACGGCGTCAACCAGCGCGTGCAGGGGCTACGTTTCGATTCCCAGGGCTGGTTCCCGTGGCTGATCGACGTGACGGTAGATAATCAATAAGCGGGAAAAATCTAAGAGGAGGATGAATGCTAAGATACATGGGCAGGCGTCTGTTTCAGGCGCTCTTCGTCCTCTGGCTGGCGGCGACACTGGCCTTCGTCGCGCTCAAACTGACGCCCGGCGACCCGGCCCAGACCCTGTTGGCCGCCTCGGGCGCGACTGCCGAGGAAATCGGTGAGCGGCGCGCCCGGCTGGGACTCGACGACTGCCTGGTTCGACAATACGCCCGCTACCTCGTCGACCTGGCCCGGGGGGATCTGGGGCAATCCTGGCTCCACGGGCGAGCGGTGAGCCAGATGATCGGTGAACAAATCCCACCTACCCTGACGCTGGCCGTAGCAGCGATGGCAGTCGGTGCGACCCTGGGCCTGACACTGGGCATCCTGGCCGCCGTCGGCCGTCACACCTGGCTGGACGTCGCCACGACGAGCATCGCCGTCGTGGGCCTCTCGCTCCCCACGTCCTGGTCGGGGCTCCTGGCGATTCTGCTTTTCTCCCTGCACCTGGGATGGCTGCCGGCCGCCGGCGAGGGCAGCTTGCGTCACCTGATTCTCCCGGCGGTGGTGTTGGGCTTCGCACTGTCCGGTTCCATCGCCCGGTTGATCCGCGCCCGCCTCGCCGAGACCCTGGACGAGCCTTTCGTCCTAGCGGCCCGGGCGCGCGGTCTGTCGACGTGGCGCGTCATTTTGC
>DSAR01000313.1 GCA_011046405.1 Chloroflexota bacterium
CTTACTTTTACACTCATATTGTAAGACATAAGGCGAGATGTGTCAAGCGTTTGCCTGTTCCCTGCTCCAGTCGTCGGCGGACAGGACATAGCCGCTCTGGTCGTGGACCTGGGTGGAGAGGGAAGGTTAGGGTGGCGGGCATATGTTCCGTCTCCCGTGCAGGTGCGTTATTGAGGCGCTAAAGTCAATCTTGAATCACTCTTTCTCTTCAGCCTTTGTATACAGGCCGCGGGCCATGGTAAAGAGGTTCGTACCTAAGGTGAGGATGGTATTCGAAAATGTGATGTTGGGGAAATCATCCACAATGTCCTCAGGTACTCGTTGCTTCGTGTAGAGCAAATAAGCGACCCCTTTAGGATCAGGAGAGTCTTCCCTTAAAAAGCGTCGGAACTCGTCAATATCATGATCGTCTTTGAGGATTACCACGACACATCCATCCAAGCGTTTGTCGACCGCTTGATACGGGCGGAGTTTGCGGAACCCTAGTTGTTCCAGATATTGCTTTTCACGATCAAAATCGCTTTGTGGCACGTGGACAATCGTGTAAAGTGGATTAACCTTGTAGATCGCCTCATCAATCATGTTCTTGGCTTGATTCCGCGCATATCTCACAGCAACCAAGATGCTGACAGGTATCCCCAAGAATCCTAGGCCACCTACAATTCCCCCAATAACCGTCCATGGTAGGTATTTCTCCTTCACTTCGACACGTAACTCACGAGCCTGGATGTCAACCTGCTCCTCCAAGTTCGCTATTTGAGTCGCTTGTGCATTAACCTGGGATTGCAATGTTAACACCACTGCATCGGGTGTTGGCGTGGAAACCGGACTCTGCGCGGTTTGGGCGCGGGCAGGAAAACGCTCTCCTATCAGAGCATAGTGCGTAAGGATACCTGTAGTTGTTGTCGCAAGAACCACAAGTGCCAGGCGGACAAGCCAACGATGTACATTCGACATAGTGCGATCTCCTAGATGAGAACAAGTGAGCGAAACAAGGTCTACCGTCTCCTTCCAACTACGGTGTGGCGAAACGGTGCCAGATACCATACCCGGCCGTCGTCTTGCCGCCGGTGCCCATCTCGCGCAACCCGCCCTGCAGCCACTCGACCGCCTTGTCCAAATGGTTGTTACCGTCTTGCGTTCGTGCGACGACGCCGAATGCAAAGGGGCTGCTCTGCCCCACGGTCAGGAAATAGATCGGCACTGGACTCTGGTAGTTAGCCGGCGGTTCGTCGCCCTGGTAGTAGTTCGGGTAGTGGGGGTTCATCACGTCCAGTTCGAGGTTGGGAGGCTGCTTCGGTACCGCGTCAAGGAAGCATACCAGCCCTGCGGCGCGCTCTTCCACTTCCTGCCCCTCGCGGTTCACCCTGCGGACGCCTCCAAAGACTGCCCAGAACTCTGGATCGTGCTCGTTCTTGCCCTCCCCCAGTTCGGCGTAAGCGCGGGCCATGCCTTTCAGCCCGCTGCCTGGGATAACTGGGAAGCCATAGACGCGGTGCAAGGTGATTGCCGTTTCCAGAGGGCTTGGTCCGCCTAACCCGACCACGACGCGCCATTCGGGCTCGGCCTGGAACTCGCGGAAAGCGCGTCCCTCCCCAGATAGAGACGCACGCCACCGTGCATAGTGTGCCTGGATCACCGACTCTAGTCGCTTGCTACTCAAGAGCCATTCGTTGCGACCGTCGCGCTCCTTGCGCCGTCTGGCACGTTCGCTTGGCTTGTATGTATTGTCTTTCCTGTCAAGCTCATAGTCCACGTACCGGTCGAGCCAGAGGCCCAGGTTGGCACACTGCTTGCGCGCTTTCACAAGGACCTCGGCGGTGTCGTGGGGCAAGGGAAAAGGGGTCGGCCAGCTATTCCCCGACATCGGCCACCTCCGGCAGCACCGCCTCGGCGAAGCGCTTGAGCCAGACCAGGTAAGCCAATGCCTCGGTCATAGCGCGGCGGTAGACGTCGCTCTTGCTGTCGGGCTCGATCAGCTTTTCCAACAGGCTGGCCTGCCCCCATTCCATCTTTGGGCACACCCACTCCGACAGGTGGCGATACAGCAACGAGGGAGCCTCTGTATCTTTTCCCTTACCCTTTGCCAGCATGAACGCCAACGTCTGGCCCAGCCCGTTCGTCATCACATCAGCAGGCGCGCTACGCACCCAACCGGCGTACTTTTTCTTGAAATCCTCGGATTCTTTGTTGACGGCATCAATTGCGTTCCAAGCTGCCGCCGCGCGCTCCTGATCCATCGTCCGCTGGCTAGACATCGCGCACCTCCCCGTAACGCAAGCATACCATCCCCCGGCCGACCGTCTCATCGCCGCCCAGTTGCACGCGGTTGATGTTCAGCCCAGTCGCAAATTCCAGGATCTGCCTTCCGCTGCTTTGATCGCCATCCTTACGCGAGCGGGTCGCCTGCAGAGGGGCGTAGAGCAGCGTGTCGGCGGGCAGACACTCCTCTGTCCACAACGCGCCGCTCTCGACGGTCTTGGTCTTGTTGTCGAGACGCACCCGTGTGGTCACCTCGGTGGCGAACAGTGTGAAATCGCGAAAATCGTTTTCCGGCAGGACGACCAGGCTGCGCGGGAGTTTCTGCCGCCAGTAGTCGTATTCCGACGCGGCCGGCAACGCTTCCTTCGCCAGCCACTCAGCGATGGCCTTGACAATATCGCTTGACTGGGGTGCAAACGCAAACTCCTCGAGCACGACCTTGCCGCCAGCCGTCAGATCGTTATCCGGGGCAACCAACGCCTGACCGATGTCAGGAATGCCCGGTGCTGTCCAGGGAACACTCAGTCCAATGATACTGGCGTCGCGCAGGAAGCGAGCCAACACGTTGACGCTGGTCGTCCAGGCAAAGATACCCGCCAGCGAGCGCACCGGGAAGAGGAGCAGCCGCGCGTCGCCCGGCGAGATGGCCCCAGCATAGTCGGAAGCTCCCGGCCCACTCTCCGGGCCGAACATGGCCAGGAGTTTGGGTTTGTCACTCGCGTTCACTTTCGCCTCGGCCTCGGCACGCAGTTTTCCTTTCACGCTGCTGGCCTGCACCAGCGGGTAACCGGTCACACGCTCGCGCTGCACCGGCAAGTCCACAGCCCCCAATCCGCGCCCGCTGCCGGCGTGGAGGGGCGTTTCCACGTACAGATAGAGTAAACTCGCTGCCTCGAACATGCTGTCCTCCTTTTATTATGCTAAAGCCCTCGTTGGGGTCTACGCAAGATAGTCCCATTTGCCGAACAGCACGGTCCCGTAGCCGGACTTGCTATTGGCGTCGTTCTTGTCAAATTCGCTGACGGGTTTACCGGAGTAAGTGGCCTCTCCCTTGGCTTTGAAGTAGTACACGCTGCCAGCAGGCACAAACTTGTAGCCCGCCTTGGCCAAGGTCCCCCCTTGCTGGCTTTTGGTATCTACCCTGGCACCGCTGATGGTTCGGGCGCGCCGCAGAGCCACGGCGACCAGTTGGACATCTCCACCGAACCAGGTTGACCACTTTTCTGGAAGCCACCCGCACTTGAAGTAGGCTGGCGTGGCAAAGTAGACTTTGAATCCCTTGTCTGGAGGCTGCACCTGTTGACCAGGAGTCTCCAGACGATAGTAGCGGAATGGCCGCGACTCGCCGCCCATGGAGAGCAAACCGCTCTGGTCGAAGGACGGCGCGCCTTCGACCACATCCACGGCCAGCCCTATACCCTCGCGCGGCCGGATGAACTCTACCTGGTACAACATGCCATCCTTGTAACACTTGCGCTGGCTGTCTATCCCCACCCCAAAGCGGGACTCGCGGGCGAACAACCGCTCGTCGCTCCAAACCTCGGAGGCGGTCAATACGTCTTTATCTCCACTCAGAAGAGCCTGTAACGTTTCCTCATCGACCCAGCCTTCTGCTTCATTCTGTTTCTCTTTGTTGGAAAGCCACAGGGGACACAGGGGCGGATCGGCCTTGGGCCAGTTGGCGTCGAACGGCAGGTCTGCATCCAGAGCGAGTGGCTTGAGCAAATGGTAGGTCTTGCCGACCTTGACCACGTCGGCGGGCAGCGGGTAGTAGGGCTTGACCCGGCGGACGTTGCCGTCGGCATCCCGCTTTTCCACCGCAGCGATGAACGGCCCGCGCAGGGCAAAGGGCGGCGCCTTATCGGGCCATCCGATCTGATCTCCAGCCACCTGTGCCTCATCCTGTTTCTCGGCAAAGGCCGCCAGTGATACCCCGGTGTCCATTAACAACTTGGAGCGCAGGGCACCGAGCACGGTGGACGGATTGGGAGGGAACAGACTGCGCGCCCGGTGGTCGCTGCCGGCTGTGAAGGAGCGCCCGGCGCGGAACAAGGCCACGTCTACAGGCTCTAGGAAGAGTCGCATCACGGTCTTTTCAGTCATTCCTCACCTCCTAGTGCCAGGAAGCGAGCCAGGAGCAGCCACTTGCCAAGTTCGAGCGCTCCAGGCTGAGGTGCATAGTCCTCATCGAGTGGGTCGGGGCTGTGTTCGGGGTGCTCTTCGCACCAATCTTTCTGCCAATTGCCGCGGTGCACGTCCAGCGCCTGGGCCAACTGTGCCAGCGGTGCGGCCAGTTCCCGAGCCACCCGCCGCACAGCGTCTCCGGGCTTTTCCCCTTCCGATACCGCTACCTTCTTTGGATCCAGGTGACGAGTCAGCAGGCGTCGCAGTTCGCTTTCCAGCGCCTCGCATGGGACGGTGTGCGCCGACCTAGTCAACGCCAGACTGCGCGCCTCAGTATGCACCTCGAAAGCGAATCTGGACGAAAGAGGACCACCGAACTCTTTTCGTATTCTCTCTATCATTGTGACAACACCGATACCATCGTACTCCCACTTGGCCCGGACACTGACAGGTTCGCCCGAACGCTTGAGCGCGTAGACGCAGAGCGCGTCTTTGCCTTCTATTTGCTTGGCTGCGTATTGAGCCTCCCGCGCCGCGCGGAGTGCGCTATCTAGCGGATGGCGGTGGTGGACCAGTGCGATACCGGCGCTAATCGTTGCCTCGGGTAGCAGTTCGCCAAGCACCTGGCGGAATGCTCCACGTAGAGCGGCTGCCGACGGCAGCGCGTCGGCTACCGGGAGCAGGGCCAGCACGTCGTCGCCGCCAGCGTAGATGACCCGGCCGGCAAACTGGCGCTCGACGATCTCCTTCACCAGTCCGGCAAACTCACTGAGCGCCCGGCTGATCTTTTGGTGCTCTTCCAGCGACTGGCAGTCAGCGATCTTGTCGCTCATGCCATCGGCGTCCATCATCAGGATGGCATAGTAGGTGCTTGGTCTGCAATTGGCAGCACTATACAACTCCCCTAACGACTTGCGCGCCGATTCCAGGTCTTGCTCTCTGACATTCAGCAGGCCGCAATCATCCACAAGTGCCTGAGGAGTAAAGGTGGAATCGTAGAGTAGGTCACCATCGTACTCCCAGCCAGCAAGGCCGATCTCCTCCGCCGCAAAGCCGTCGCCGGGCTTGAAGATGCCCAGTTTTCTGACCTCCTGACCGTGTTCTTCCAGCGCCTTCTCGGCAGCCGGGTTTCCTTTGATGCGGCGACGAAAGTCGGCGGCGGCAACGCTGCTGGTCGAGGGGAACTTTTCGGCCTCGGGGAAATTGTAAGGGGGGATGAAGCGTTTGACGGCCCCCAGGGCATCCAGTCGCTCACGTCCCTCGGGCCGCACCAGAGAGGGATTGCCGTCGTTCTTCAAGCCTTCCGCAACCTGGCTCCAGTATGACTTTGCGTTCAGCTTCCCGGTGTGCAGGGGTTCGCGCACGCCGCTCAAGGTATCCTTCTCACCATGTTCCGTCGTATGCTCGAATTGGCGCATCCCCTTGCGGGCGTTGAGGGCCAGGGAGGCGATGATATGGCGCGCGGCATGGCCGCCGGGCGCTTTGCCGCCCAGGAGCCGTGCAGCTTGCTCTGACGACGGGGGCCGGCAGACGGTCCAGTGTACCTCTGGGAATGTTGCTATCTGTCGTTTCCAGATCTCTTTCCAGGTTTTGTCTTCCCTCGGTGCGAACTTGGACAGTTCTTTGCGGGCATTGTCGGCATACTTCGCCCAGGTGTCCTCCACCGCTTTCTCGGCTGCCTCGCGGACTTGCTCCACCCGGTCGGCCGGCACGTAGGCGACGAAGCGATTGGGTAAGGAGTCCTGGTCTACGTGGCTGGGGTAGACCCATTCCACGCCCTGCATTCTATCCACCGCGTATGCCGCTGCCCTGGTCAGTTCGACCAGCAACTGGCTGCCCACAAAGAGGTCCCGCGTGCGCCGCGCCTCGGCGATGAAACTCTGCACCGGCCCGATGGTGAAGATAAGCAAGTGCTTCTCGGTCATAGCTTCACCTCCAGGTGCGTGGGAAAGCTGGCAATGAACTCTTCGATCAGGGAGCAGTCCTCTGGAGGCGCGGTTGTGTGGCGGCCGCGTTGGAGTTGCAGTGACTCACGCTCGGCGAGAAAGGCGGACTTGAACAGCGTGGCTACACCGACGTGCTGACCGTTGCCGAGTTTGGTCACTCGTAGCCACAGCGGGGATGAGCGGCGGTCATGTTGGCTGCCCTGTACCACGTCGAATGGTCCGCCGCGTGAGTAGCGGAAGGGCAATGGTAGGCCAAATGCAGCCCGCTCAACTGTCCGTGGTGTTGCCCCGCGCTTCATCCAATCACGCATCGTTTCGTAGTCGGGTCTGCGACGGCTACGAAAGTCACGCATCTGCCCGCCGATACCATCGAGAGCCTGCTGCCACGTAGACCAGGGCCTTCCGTCGGCCAGAATCCAGACGTTACAAGCGCCAGGGGCAAGCACATCAAATCGGGGCGGGGTACGCACGCTTCCGGTCATCACCAGAGATTCACGGATCTGGCGCAGGCCGGATTCCAGTTGCGCCTGAAGGTCTCTAACAGCAGGAGGTGGTTTGAATGGAGGCAGGTCTGCCTGTCCAGGCTCTTCTGTCACGCAGAGGCTGCCGGCGCCGCGTCGTGAGCGCGACCCCAGTGCTCCCAGTTGTGTTAGCAGCCACAACGCAGCGCTGGCCCGCCACCAGGCATCTTCGGCACCGGGGGCGCCCAGTCGCGGTCTCATCGCCATAGTGAACCTCGCGCCAGGCACGATGTACTGGCGAGCCGGTTGCCAGTTACCTCTTTCTTTCTTGCCTGTTTCGGACATAGACCAGAGTAGGTAATCGGCACCCTCTGGCTTGAACTGACCTCTCTCCCTGATAGCTCCCCTCTTTCTGAACTCGGTTGTCTCGAGGCCGTTGTGGGCTAGGGTGAGGATTATGGCCGATGCACCGGCGTTAGTGCTGCCAAACACAGAGTCCTCGGTCGCCCTGAGGGCGTCTAGGTCGCCGTCACCCATAGTCCCGCCCAGCAGCGCCCGGAGCCAGTAGCGCAGTGCCCCCCGCACTGACGCCGCGCGCAACTCGGGCGGACTACCCCGTGGTTCAGCACCGCCCAGGAACAGCGGCGTTATCGCTTCCAGTTCAAGCTCAAGTTTCGGCATATTCTTCCTCCGATTCCGTCAGTAGACTCACTTCGATTGATTCTAGCTCCGCGATGTCTGGTCGATCCTCACGGAGCTTTTGCACAAGCTCAAGTAGCCTGTTGTGGTTTAGAGCGTATTCAATTAACCCGCCGGCCTTGGTAACTATACTCCTTCCAGGCAAACCGTCATAGTCCATGCCCAGGCGGCTAGTACAGAAGTCTCTCAACTCTTTGGCATCGAGCCTGCCGATAATTACGTCGCGGATAGATGCAGCGGGATTGTGGATCTCCTTCTCAAGCGGCGAAGGTCTTACGGGTTCCCTTTCGACGTGGAATAGTCGCCCGTCGGGTACGTGCGTGAATAGGACTGGAGTACCCCATTCAAAGGAAGTGGTCTGCCACGCAAATATGGCTTTGCGGCCGTTGGCTACCGCTGTGTCTATCAGACAACCCTCTGCTAGTTTGCGATAGACTTCCTGAGAGAACTTGATGGCCACCGGGTCAGTAATAGGGAACTGCATAGCGAGAACCGCCGGTACACCTGTGCTCACCAATGCTGCTGCCATGCTACTGAAAGGGTCAATGCCACGCTGGGATATGACATCGCTGGTCTTGCAGGCATTGAGAAACACAAACTGCAACCCTCTCTGATCTTGCAGAAAAGCCGCCAAATCCTCGCCACTGACCGGATGGGACAGTCCATCCTCGTGTTCGAAACAGATGACTGGTTGCCCATTCTTATTAAATCCACCGTGGCCCGAGAAATGTAGTGCGGAATAGGACTTGTCAGAGCAACTCTGGTGTAACTTCTCCAAAGTCGGTGGAACCAAGTAGTCGAGCGCGATCAGGTTCTTCCTTCTCAGGTCGGTCATTGCCTGTTCAATTACAGCTTTCTCCTTGTCCAAGCGTAGCTTGACTGGATCCTTCGGGCTGGACAGTACCGCCAAGATGCTCAGGGGTTTGGGGAGTCCAGGAAGTTGGGTACTACGATGCATGGGTCTCGGCACGTTCAGGTAACGGACAACCGGCGTGTCGGCCGACCTACCTAGAAAGGTTGAGAACTCGGTGTCATACAGGAACTCCCACGGAAGCATGCTGATGTGATACAATTTAGGAATGTCAGGGGAGAAGTGCAGCTTAATCCGCAGTCCTCTCAAAGGCACCGACTCAACCATACCTCGATGCCGCTCAAATAGCCGGATAGCTTGACGGTCCGCAAATAGTGCGTCAAATAGCTGTGCGCCAAAGTCCTTAACCGCTTGGACGTCATGCACATTGCGCCATAATATCTGATGATTGAGTTCTTCCCGGAAGGCCTGAATTTGGTCGGGAGAGAAAGGCACGCGCATCTTGGCGCGAGCGTGGCCGGCGGGTGATGTAATGCTGAAAGGATACCCGCCGCGTCGCTGTGGCTCAAATCTGATGGAGAAATCGTCGTAACTGATATTGGTAGATTCCATGCCAATGCGAACAGACTGCTGATGGATGAGGCCCCGGCTGGATCAGACTGGTGGCATACAACAAAACCCGCTGGCGACATTGACGCCAGCGGGCAAGTGTGGTATACTCCCCGACCGCCAGGGCACGGGTATCGCCTTGGCCACCGCCTCGGACTTAGAGTCACGAGGCATTTTTTATTGCTTCTCACGATAAGTATACTCAGGTTGTGATTTTATGCAAATTTGTGTTGGGGCGGGTTCGCAAAATGTGAA
>DSAR01000368.1 GCA_011046405.1 Chloroflexota bacterium
CCTTTCCGGAGTCGACGCCGACGCGATCCGTGCGGCGCGGGCCAACGCAGCGGCCGCGACCGCTCGGCTCGACGCGGCCCGGGCGCAACGCGATCTGTTGCTCGCCGGCGCGACCGAAGAGCAGGTGATCGATGCCCAGGCGCAGGTCGAGCAAGCGCGGGCCGCCTGGGAGATGGCCGAGCTGGCAGTGACCCGCGCTGCGTTAGAGGCCCCCTTCGACGGCGTCGTGGCAGCGGTCAACGTCGCAGCCGGCGAGATAGCTTCGGCTGGCGCGCCAGCGGTCACCATTTTGGACGCCGCCTCATTTTACCTGGCGCTGCACGTGGATGAGATCGACGTGGGCAAACTGGCGGTGGGCCAGGCGACGCGGGTGACGCTGGATGCCCTGCCGGAAGTCGAGCTCAGCGGCCTGGTGGAACGGATCGCGCCGGCAGCCACAATTGAGGTGGGCGTGGTCTACTACGAGGCGACGATCCGGCTGGAGCAGACGGAAGCGTCTCTGCGAATGGATATGACCGCTAACGCGACGATCGTGGTGGATGAATTGGCCGACGTATTGATGGCGCCGACCTGGGTGGTGCGCGTCGATCCGATCACAGGGCAGACCTACGTCCACCAGCGTGTGGGAGACGAGATCGTGCGCACTGACGTCACGGTCGGTGTGCGACACGAGGGGATGGCAGAGATCGTTGATGGTCTTTCGGAGGGCGAAGAGGTCATTTGGGTCCAGGATACGGGTCTTTTCGGCCGACAGTGATGGTGCGCAGGAGGATAGGATGAGCACTAAAGCACGATACGTGACCTTGGGTTTTGTCGTCGTTGCCATTGTCGTGGCGCTAGCTTATGCTTTTGTCTGGCGACCGCAGTCGATGGCGCCTGACGAAGAAAGCGTTCGCGCGGTGACCGTAGAGCGTGGGACGATGCTGGTGGCTGTATCGGCCAGCGGTCGCATTGAGCCGGCGAGACGGGTGAATCTGCTATTCCAGATGCCGGGCCGGGTGGCTGAGGCGCCGATAGAAGTTGGCGATGAGGTTGCGGCGGGAGAATCACTGGCTCGCTTAGATGTGGAGCGCCTGACGCGCGAGGCGACCCAGGCGCGGGCAGCGTTGACCTCGGCCGAGGCGCGCCTGGCCCAGCTCCAGCGCGCGGCGCGCCCCGAGGAAATTGCAGTGGCCGAGGCCAACCTGCGGGCCAGTGAGGCCCAGGTGAGTGCGGTGTCGGCCAACCTGGACCAATTGTTGGGCGGCGCCAGCGCCGGAGAAATCGCCGCTGCCGAGGCAGAATTGGCATCGGCGCAAGCGCGCCAGAAAGCCGCTGCCGAGGCCCACGAGCGGACACTGACGTGTGTCACTGTGAAGCTGCCGCACGGCATGGGCGAGAAGGAGGTTTGTCCCGCCCTGGGCCCGCCGGAGGAGCAAGCGCGTTTCAATCTGGCGGCGGCCGATGGGGCGTTGGCTGCAGCACAGGCCCGGTTGAACGATCTGATGTCTGGCGCCGACGCCGGCGCGATCCGTGCAGCGCGGGCCAGCGTGGCGGCGACCAGCGCCCAGCGAGACGCCGCCCAGGCCCGCCTTGATCTATTGCAAGAGGGTGCGAGCAGGGGGCAGATCGCCGCAGCCGAGGCGCAGATCGAGCAAGCGCGAGCGGCCTTGGAGATGGCCGAATTGGCCCTGGCCCACGCCACGTTAGAGGCCCCCTTCGATGGCGTCGTGGCGGCAGTCAACGTCGCTGCCGGCGAGATGGCGACTGGTGGGCCATTGCCGGCTGTCACCGTCTTGGATACGTCCTCATTTTTATTGACGGTGCAAGTGGATGAGATCGACGTGGGGAAACTGACAGTGGGCCAAGAGACCCAGGTGATGTTGGATGGGTTGCCGCTGGTCGATCTCGCTGGCTATGTGGAACGGATCGCACCGGCGGCTACGATTGAGGGCGGTGTGATATACTACGAGGTGACGATCCGCCTGGCTCCGACTGATGCGCCGGTGCGGGTGGATATGACGGCCAACGCGGTGATCGTGGTGCGTGAGTTGACCGGCGTGCTGATACTGCCCACCTGGGTGGTGCGAATCGATCCCACGACCGGACAGACCTACGTCGAGCGGCGCGTGGGTGGCGAGATCGTGCGCACCGACGTCACGGTGGGCGCGCGGCACGAAGGTATGGCTGAGATTGTCGATGGTCTCTCGGAGGGGGATGAAGTCGTCTGGATCCGGGAGACTGCTTTGTTTAGGCAGTAGATAGGGGGCTTTTGATGGCGGCGCCAGTTATCGAATTACAGCATATCACCAAGGTCTACCAGATGGGCGAGGTCGAGGTCCGGGCCTTGCGTGGGGTCTCGTTGGCGATTGACGAAGGAGAGATCATCGCCGTGATGGGGCCTTCCGGTTCCGGAAAATCGACGATGATGAACATCATCGGCTGCCTGGACCAGTCCACGTCAGGCGCCTATTTGATTGAGGGGAAGGATGTCAGTCGATTGGGCGATGATCAATTGGCCCAAATTCGGAATCGCAAGATCGGGTTCGTGTTCCAGACTTTTAACCTGTTGGCCCGTACCTCGGCCCTGGAAAACGTGATGTTGCCCTTGATCTACGCCGGGGTAGGGATAGCCGAGCGGAAGAAACGAGCCCAAGAGGCCTTGAGTTCGGTCGGCTTGGCCGAACGTGTGACCCACTCGCCCAACGAGCTTTCTGGCGGGCAGCAACAGCGGGTGGCGATTGCGAGGGCGTTGGTCAACAACCCCGCCATTATCCTGGCAGATGAGCCGACCGGCAATCTGGATAGCAAATCGGGGGTGGAGGTGATGGCGATTCTGCAGTGGTTGAACAAAAACAAAGGGATTACCGTCGTATTGGTGACGCACGATCCGGTGATTGCCCAGCACGCGCAGCGCATCGTGCACATACACGATGGGCGCATCACACATAACGAACAGGTGGATGAACCGAAAATCGCTCGACCGGGAGGCGAACTGACGTGAACATTCTAGAGAGCGTGCGTCTGGCCCTCCGGGCGCTGGCGGCTAACAAGTTGCGGTCCGTATTGACCATGCTGGGGATCATCATCGGCGTCGGCGCGGTGATCACCTTGATGGCGGCTGGAGAAGGGGTCTCGGTCTACATTGAGGAGAGTTTTCAGGGGATCGGATCGAATTTGCTCTTCGTCCTGCCCGGTTCGCAAGAACAAACGATGTCAGGGCCGCCGGGCAGGGTCTCCGGGGGCGGGGAGCTGACCAATAGCGACGTAGAGGTACTGCGGGACCCGGTGCGGGCGCCCGACGTCGCGGCAGTCTCTCCCGAGATCTTCCGTTCCGCCATCGTCGCGACGGGGCAACGGGATATGATGACTCAGGTGACCGGAGCGACACCCGACTTCATACGGGTGCGCAATTGGGTTCCCGAAATTGGGTCCTTCATCAATCAGGTCGATATGAATAGCCGGGCTCGGGTGGCCCTGGTGGGTAAAACGGTGGTCAGAGACCTGTTCCCCGACAATCCCTATCCCCTGGAGCAGATGATTCGCATCAACAATGTGCCCTTTCGCATCATCGGCGTGCTGGAGGAGAAAGGGGGATCCCAATTCAACGATCAGGACAACACCGTCGTGATTCCGCTTACGACCGCCCAGGCTCGCCTGTTCTCCTCCCGCAGCAGTTCCGGTGAGTACACCGTATCGGCCATCATGATCCAGGCGGCCTCGAGCGACCGAATGGATGCGGCTGCGGAACAGATCGCGCTCATCTTGCGAGAGCGGCGCGGCATCGACTTCCGGGACGAGGATAATTTCTCCATCATCAGCCAATCCGACATCATCTCCGTCTTCGGCCAGATCACGGGGGTGTTGACCATTTTCCTGGGCGCCATCGCGGGCATCAGTTTGCTGGTCGGTGGAATTGGGATTATGAACATCATGCTCGTCTCGGTGACGGAGCGCACGCGCGAGATCGGGTTGCGCAAGGCGGTGGGCGCCCGGCGGCGGGATATTTTGTTGCAGTTCCTGTTAGAGGCGGTGACGCTTTCTCTCGTGGGCGGGGTGATCGGCATTGGATTGGGCGCTTTGGGGGCGGAAGTCATCTCGTCGCTCGTTGAGGGCTTCCGGTCGGTGCTCACGCCCCAGTCGGTGGTGTTGGCGACGACCTTCTCGGCGGCGGTAGGGCTCTTCTTCGGCATCTATCCGGCCCGCCGGGCGGCGCTACTCAACCCCATCGACGCCCTGCGTTACGAGTAGAGCGATCTGTATCTGTAAGATCAGACGAGATTCGATACCCCTTCTGTCTGGTTAGGTGGGGGTGTTCAGATTGTCCAAGAACACGGATATGCAGGATTTGCGGATCAATCGGTGCATGACAAGGCCGTAAAAACCCGTTCGATCCTGAAAATCCGTGTTCTTTCTGTTCCTCTCTGAAGGTTTTGTTCACGGCGATGCTTCGGCGTTTACCGAACGCCGGATAGGCGTAGGGTAACCGCCCAGCCCCAAGAACGAGGATTGTGTATCATGCTTGCGTGCACCAGGGAGCGGTGCGCCGGTTGACGCGAACTGGGCTTAGCAGAAGGGCTAAAGGCAACCAAGGCGCGTCGTCTCCTTCTGTTCTCATCCGTTCTGTTGTCCAAGGCGCGTACGTCCGAGGTGTTCATGCAAAAACGTTGGCTCAACTGCTTAAGAAGGTTTAGTCCGTTTGCGAGAAGATACAAAGTCATTTTCAAACAGTCACTGAGATGGCTGGTGACGATGGCGATATGCTCCTACGCGGCTGTGATGCTCGGCTGGTTCGTAGCCTACTTGCTCGTTGGCGACGGGTTCTGGTTGCTGGCGATGGTGAACGCCTTTGCGATCTACCTGTTCGTTCCGCTTCTCCTGCTCCTCCCAATGCTTTTCCTGTCAGCGCTGATCCGTCGATCTGAAACCTGGATTGCCATCCTGATCGTCATCCTGATCGGATTTGGAGCGTTTGGCGGCGATTTGATGCCGCCCGTTACAGTGGCTAACGCTGACGTGGACGCTCCGGCTCTGACGGTGATGACCTACAACGTGCTCTACACCAATACCGACGCTACCCCTATAGCGGCATCTGTCCTCCAGGCCGATCCAGACCTGGTCGCTTTCCAGGAACTGACGCCCTTGTTAGCCCGACAGCTCGAGCGAGAGATCGGCGAGCGTTACCCCCATCGCACGCCAGTCAACGCCGCCCGTTGCGCAGCCGAGGTGGCCGTGTGGAGCCGTTATCCGCTCCAGGTCGAAGATGTCGATCCCGACTTCCTGTGCCGGGTATGCTCGATCTTGCTCGATTTCGACGGGCGAGCCGTGCGCGTCGTGAGCGTCCATGGCTGGCCTTTTACCGGGCTTGACCGCGAGAGCATCGAGCGTAGTTTTAAATGGCGGCAAAAGCAGATCGAATTGATCATTGATATGGTGGATGACCAACCCGAACCCCTCATCCTGCTGGGTGATCTGAACGCGACGCCCAGCCACGAGGTGTACCACACGCTATCAGTCCGCCTGACCGACGCCTTTCGCGAGGCCGGGTGGGGTCTGGGACACACCTGGCCAACGACAGGTGGGAAGTTCAAAGGCATTCCCTACCCCAGCCGGCTGGTGCGCATCGACCACATCTTCCACTCCGCCCACTGGTGGAGCGAAATCGCCTGGGTCGGTGAGTGGGATGGCTACTCCGACCATTATCCCGTGGTGGCCCGGTTGAGACTCAGGGATAGCTGAGAGTCGTGGCAGTTGCGAGGCGCCAAAACCTCGATCTCTGCAATGGCGTTTGACAAATTTTTCCACTTGACTATAATTCAGGCAGTTTTGGCTATCTTCCTCTTCGGGGCCTATGTTGTTTTTGTTTGCGTCTGGGTAGAGGAAGAAAAATTGAGTGCATGTCATGCTTATAAAAAACAGCGTATGGACGAACAAACGGAAAAACAAATCGAAGACCCTCTAGAACCACCTGGGAGTTTTACGATCCATAGGAGAAGCAGCAGAACGACATAAAGGACCTTGCCTCCCCGGAATTCCGCCGCGTGTGCCAGGGCCGCAGTTCGTTCTGCGGCCCTGGTGTGTGTCTGGTGGACGTGAAAACGGAAACTGGTCATTTTACCCATCCGTGTATCTATCACGTGGAGATTCTGAGGAGGTGAGCGATGTTATACGCCAGCCGATTACAACGCCAACAAGTATGGGATGCGTGGGGTCATCCCGTCGGACGGTGCGCCGACATCTTGGTCCGTGATTTCGAACAGCCATACCCTTCACTATCTGCCCTGGCGCTGCGCAATGGAGATGCCGTCCAACGCTTCATTGCCGCCGAACAGATTAGCAGTCTCTTTCCCAGCATCACGCTGAAAGTCCCCAAATCGGAAGTCAAGCCTTACGAAGCGCACAGTGACGAAATCTGGCTCCTGGACCGCGTATTGGATCGCCAGATCGTAGACACCGAGGGTCGACGTGTGGTGCGTGTCAACGATCTGCAACTGGCGCGAGTGGGCGACCAGTACTGCCTCAGCGGCGTGGATGTCGGGAGTCGCGGCCTGCTGCGCCGCCTGGGGTTGGAAAGCGCGGTCCAGGCCATTGCCAGCATGCTGGGGCGACCGCTGTCGTCCGGCATAATTCCGTGGGCAGATGTGGCCCCTCTGCATCAAGAAGATCCCATTCGCCTGCGGGTCTCCCGCGACAAGATCACCCGTTTGCATCCGGCGGACATTGCAGCGATTCTCAACGATCTGGATCGACCCACTGGCAAGGCGCTCGCCAGAACGCTGAACAACGAGACGCTGGCCGACGCGCTGGAAGAAAGCCCCCTGGGAGTCCAGGTCACCGTTCTCTCCCACCTGGCTCCAGAACGCGCTGCCGACATCCTGGAGGAGATGGGACCGGACGAGGCAGCGGACTTGCTGACCGATCTCCCCGCGCAAACCAGCGCTCAACTCCTGGGTTTGATGGAGGATGAGGACGCCGCCGACGTGCGCAACCTGCTGTACTACCCGGAGGATTCGGCCGGCGGCATCATGACCACCGAGTTTGCTTGTGTGCCCGATGGATTGCGGGCGGGGGAGGCGCTGGAACACCTGCGTCGCTCTCCAGATGCTCAAGATGATGAGGCCATGTATTACGTCTACCTGGTCGACGAGATGAGAAAACTGAGCGGCGTCGTCAGTCTACGAAACCTGGTGATGGCGCCATCTGACGCCTCCCTGGACAAGTGGGTCGAAAGAGAGCCGGTGACGGTTGACCCTCACACTTCACAAGAGGAAGTCGCCTACCTGGTCGCCAAGTACGATCTACTCTCTGTTCCGGTCGTGGACGAAGGAAGCGGCGAGTTGCTCGGTGTCGTGACGGTGGACGATGCGATCGACGCCGTTCTGCCGACGGCGTGGAAGAAACGCTTACCCCGCTTTTTTTGATCAGGACACAGATAAGCGCTGGATTTTAACGTGACCTTTGACCAGCGCTGGCAAAGCGCATAATTTGAGACCAAGTTTGTAGTAGGCGATTTATCGCCGTAAAAGTGCGTACTACCTTGACAATGGCACATTTGTCCCCGGCGAATAAATTCGCGGGCCACAACTGCAAAGTCGCCCTACGTCGACTATAAACTAACCTGCGAAGGCAGGTTTTGCAGTGCGTGATTTTTACGCGCTGTAGCCACGCGGTTTTAACCGCTGTGCGCTATTTTGAAGCACACCCGATGGAGAGTACCGATGAAACGCTATCTGAAACCGAAAAATTGGTTACACCGCTTATGGTTCTACCTGGCGATTTTCGGCCCGGGGTTGATCACCGCCAGTGCAGACAATGACGCGCCTGGCATCGCGACCTATTCGATGGTCGGTTCGACTTACGGGTATCGTTTTCTTTGGCTGGTCGTTTTGATTACCGTGGGCGAGGTGGTCATCCAGGAGATTGCCGCCCGCATGGGTGCGGTGACAGGCAAAGGCACGGCTGACCTGATCCGTGAACAGTTCGGGGTACGGATCACGGCTTTCGCCATGCTTTGTCTTTTGCTGGCAAATCTGGGCACCACCCTGGCCCAGTTCGCCGGTGTCGCGGCCGGAACAGAACTCCTGGGCCTGAGCCGTTACATCTCCGTTCCCCTGGCTGCAGTGATTGTGGGATACGTGGTCTTGCGCGGCTCCTATAATTACGTCGAGAGAGTGCTCCTGGTGCTCTGTCTTGCCGCGTTGAGTTACGTCATTTCGGCCTTTGTCATCCGCCCTCCGTGGGGAGTGGTCTTGAGACAGGCTGTCACGCCGTCCTTCCAGAATGATCCCCAGTATATCCTGGCGATGTTGGCAACGATTGGTACCACCATCACGCCGTGGGCGATCGTCTATATGCAGGCTTCGGTGGCCGATAAAGAGATAGACCTCAAGGATTATCGCTACACGCGGCTGGACGTCACGACCGGCGCGGCCTGGGGTAACGTGGTATCCGCCTTCATCATCATCTGCACGGCTGCCACACTCTACGTCCACGGCATCAGGGTCGAAACGGCAGAGCAGGCGGCGCTGGCCCTGGAACCGTTGGTGGGCAGCGGCGCCCGTTACCTCTTCTCCGTGGGGCTGTTAGGCGCTTCTCTGCTGGCGGCTTCGGTATTGCCGCTTTCAACCACCTACGCCCTCTGCGAGGCCTTTGGCTGGGAGCGCGGGCTGGATCACCCGATTCGTGAAGCGCCGGTCTTTTACGGGCTTTACGGGGGCATCATTCTCCTCAGCGTGTTGATCGTGCTGATCCCGGGCATACCGCTCTTTCCCATCATGTGGCTTTCCCAGGCTCTGAACGCGATCTTGCTGCCGGTGCTCTTGATCCTGGTGCTCAAACTGGTCAACGACCGGCGCGTGATGGGGGAATGGACCAACTCACAACTCCAGAACGTCCTGGCCTGGGGCTTGACCGTCCTGGTCGGCGTTGCCACGTTGGTCTTGCTCCTATCATCTTTCACGTAATATGCCATCTGGATCACGAATGACACGAATGGCTGCACTGAAATAAGCCTAGATTTCACCACAGAGACACAGAGAGCACAGAGAATTTAACATTTTACTCAAAAAAATTCACTGTTTGGCACGATTTGCGTAAAAATTTTAATGCGCACCTCAATTTTTCTCCGTGGGTATCTTCTCAATAAGTTGGGGAGCTGTGGCC
>DSAR01000544.1 GCA_011046405.1 Chloroflexota bacterium
CATAGCTTGATCATCGAGTTCGGTCACACGATGAAGAGCGTGCGGGCGGAAGAAGCTGCTCGCCGTAATGGCATCGAATTCGGCGGCCCCGAGGCCGCCCGGAGCGCCGAGATCTGACCTCTCGGCATGTCCATTTCTAATTGTCGCTTGACACCCGACATCTTTGGATCACGAATGTCACGAATGGACAAATAACACGAATTTTGGCTTCGAATTTCAAAAAACATTCGTGGCTGCACTGAAATAAGCCTAGATTTCATCACAGAGAGCACAGAGAATTTAACGTTTTACTCAAAAAAATTCACAGTTTGGCACGATTTACGTAAAAATTTTAATACGTACCTCAATTTTTCTCCGTGTTCTCGGTGGCTCTGTGCTAAGATGACCTTTTTTCAGTAGAGTCATTCGTGAAATTCGAGCATTCGTGTGATTCGTGATAGAAAACCAGGCTCTTGGCCACGAATGTCGGGTAGTGAATTGTAAATGTTGCGAGATTGGGCCGCTGAGGGTATAATACTGCAACGCTAAGCACAACAACTGTTATAAATATTAGATAACAAGCGGGCGTTCGCACGCCCGCTTTTAGTCAAATAGACTAAAGGAAAAAATATGGAATGGATAATTATTGCCGCATGGCTAATTGGCACCCTCATCGTCGCTATCGCGCCCATCATTCTCATCCACGAACTGGGGCACTTCGTCTTCGCCAAATTGGCCAACGTGCGCGTGGAAGAATTTGGATTGGGCTACCCACCCCGGATGCTCAAGCTCTGGCGCGACCGGGGCTACCTTGAAATCGGCACGATGAAGATCACGATTCCCCGGGGATTCAAGCTGCCGGAGGGACTCGTCGCCGGGATTCACGCCGACGCCGTCGCTGCCAGGCAAGAGGATGGGACCTACGTCCTCCAACACATCGAGATATCTGAACTGGAGAACGAGCATCCAGCACTGGAATCGCCGCCCTCAGGGGACGACCTGCACCTGCGGGGAAAACTGACGGCGTTGGAACCGGGCACCCTCTACAGCTTGAACTGGCTGCCGATGGGCGGTTTCACAAAAATGACAGGCGAGGAGGACCCCTCGGACCCGCGCAGCCTGGCCGCGCAGCCCAAGCGCTGGCGTATCGCTGTTATGGCTGCCGGTTCACTGTTCAACATTGCCGCCGCCGTGCTGTTGCTCTGCGGCGCCTACACCGCCGGCTACCCAGAGAAATGGCTGGTCGAAGTGAGCAATGTCCAGGCGGAAAGCGCCGCCGAGGCCGCCGGACTGAAGCCGGGCGACGTCATCCTCGCCATCGACGGCGAGCGCCTCCAGGCAGGCATGAGCCAACTCCAGCAGATCATCCGTGCAGCGCCTGGAGAGACGGTGGAGTTGACCATAGTGCGAGACGACGACGAGATGATTATACCAGCCACTCCTCGACCCGACGAGCAAGGCTACGGTCTGCTCGGCATCCTGATGTCTCCCTGGCCCGACCGCAGCGGCATCCGTCGCTACCGGCCGGTCGAGGCCCTCAAAGCCAGTGTCGTCGACTTGAAAAGCGCAATGGTAGCGACGGTAAAACTTCCCGTCCAACTGGCCCAAGGTCAGGTCTCCCCGCAAGAGGCCCGACCGGCCAGCATGGTCGGTATCAGTGAGGTGATGGCGCTCACCCTCCAACAAAGCATCGAATGGGGCGTGGCGTTCCCGATTTTGCACACCGCCTCACTCATCAGCCTGGCCC
Organism: Chloroflexota bacterium; assembly: GCA_011046405.1. Classification (GTDB taxonomy): domain Bacteria; phylum Chloroflexota; class Anaerolineae; order B4-G1; family B4-G1; genus DSAR01. The sequence goes on from DSAR01000544.1 coordinate 1,727, forward strand.
TGGGTTTGACCAACCTCCTGCCAATTCCGGCTTTGGACGGGGGGCGTATCTTTTTCACCTTGATCGAAGCCCTGCGGGGTCGGCGGATTTCACCAGAGCGTGAGGCGATAGTCCACCTCGTGGGTCTGGCAATCCTCGTTGCTTTGATGGGCTTCATTATGATCCAAGACTTGATCAACCCGGTTATTCCGTGGTCGCTTTTAAAATAGACACCTAGAAATAGACCGAATGGAACCGCTCGAAAACCTATTGGATAACCTACGTCGCGAGGGCGAAATGCCTGAACAAGCGGCGCTATATCACTTCTCCGATTTAGAGCCACAAAAAATCGACCAAGTGTATGACGTGTGGCAGGACCTAAATGTCGATCTGCGTCGTCACATCACTGCCATGCTGATGAAGATGGCCGAGGCCGACTTCAGCCTAAACTTTAACACGGTTTTCCGCATCGCATTGAGCGACGAGGATGCTGAAGTTCGTACGATGGCTATTGAGGGCTTATGGGAAGACGAAGACGCCAGTTTAGTGCCGTTACTGGCCGAACGCCTGCGAGAGGATCCTTCGGCCCAGGCCAGGGCGGCCGCGGCGATGTCACTGGGACGCTTCATCCTGCTGGGTGAGATGAGAAAAATCCTCACCGCCTCGCGCGATCTGGCCTACGAGGTCCTGTTGCTCACCTATCAGGATCACGAAGAACACCTGGATGTACGCCGCCGGGCGTTGGAGTCATTGGCCTACACCGGCAACAAGACCGTGACCAGGCTCATCGATCAAGCCTACACCGCCCCCGAGGAGAAAATGCACGTCAGCGCCGTCTTCGCGATGGGACGCAGCGCCGACAATTGCTGGGCCCAAAAAGTACGTCAGAAACTCTTCAACGCCAACCCAGAAATGCGTTACGAGGCAGCCCGTTCCTGCGGCGAACTCCAACTTTCAGAGACGGTGAAGGATCTGGTGGAACTGGTCGAAGATGTCGACGTCGAGGTGCAAGAAGCTGCCCTATGGGCGCTGGGACAGATTGGCGGCAATGAGGCCCGGGAAATCCTGGAGCGCTACAGTCAAGAGGAGAATGAGGCATTAAAAACTGTAGCCTGTGAGGCGCTCGACGAATTGGAATTCTTGCACAGCGACCTGGACGACTTGTTCGCCCAGTTGGCCGAAGAACCGGATTGGTAGATGTCCAAGCGTATATTATATACCACGCTTTGCCTTTACCTGGCCTGTAGCTTTCTCCTCCTCGAATCCGGCGACCGGATCGAGCGCGTACAGGCACGTACCGCATACAGATCAGCAGCCGAAAGCTTCACCGTGCACGAGAACAAGGCCACCCACAGTTTTGCCCAACACGTCACGTTCTCGCTGCATGTCAGCGCCGAGACCGAAATAGAACGGATCTACCTCTTCTTTCGTCCCGCCAGTAAAGACACGACGAAACAGGTGGCCATAGACATCGACCCAGGCCGCGAGATCAAAACCCAACATGAACACGATCCACGCTACGACCCCCTGCCTCCGTTCGCCCGGGTCTTCTTCTGGTGGCACATCGAAGACGCAGATGGAAATGAGTGGATCACCGACAGACAATACTTCACATACACCGATACACGCTTCGAATGGAAACGCCTGGATGAAGTGTTTCAGGACAACGCTGGCGCCACCTATCGCATCGCCGTCCACTGGATCGACGGTCACGGCGATCCCATTTTCGGCCAAACAGCCCTCGACATCGCGCAAACCAGCCTCAAACAGGGTAATGCCGACCTGCACGTCCAGTTGCCGGAAGAAATCAACATCTACATCTACGACAATCCGCGCAATCTCCACGCGGCGATGGAACTATCGGGGCGAGATTGGGTAGGCGGCCAGGCCCATCCGGAGTTGGGAGCCATCATCACCTCTATTCCCTTCGAGTCGGTAACCGGCTACGAAGGACAGATGAAGCGCTACATTCCTCACGAGATCGCCCATCTCCTCATCTATCACCTCGTGGACGGCGAAAAATACAAATACGTCCCTGAATGGCTGGACGAGGGCTTGGCCACCGACAATGAACTGCTACCCACGACCGAATACCAAACAGCGCTTGCACATGCCTACGAGCACGGAACCCTGATCCCCCTGGAAAATCTGTGTCATCCTTTTCCCCCCGATTATCAAAGCGCCCTCCTCTCATACGCCCAGAGCGGCAGCCTGGTCAAATTCATCCGCGAGGAATACGGCGCCGAGGGAATTCGGCGACTCCTCCAGGCCTACGCCAATGGCGCCAGTTGCAAAATCGGCGTCGAACAGGCGCTGGGTGTCAGTCTCAGTGGGTTGGAGAGCGCGTGGCGAGCTAGTTTAGCCGCTCATCCCTTACGCGCCACGTTCGATCAGATCGGGGTCTGGATCGCTCTCTGGCTGTTGAGCCTGCTGCTCGCCGTCCCGATGATCGGCAAGTTGCGCCAGCACCGTTGAAATGACGCCAGGAGATATGATGACCGATACCGTTATTTTCGACTTGGAGACTCAATACTTGGCCGACGAAGTGGGTGGATGGGATCACATCCGCGATATGCGCTTATCCGTTGGTGTGACCTATCACGTCGAGGAAGCTGTCTATCGCGTCTATGCCGAGGCGGAAGTCGAGCGTCTGATCGACGCATTGCGCCAGGCCGATCTCGTCGTCGGTTACAACGTCCTGCGTTTCGATTACGAAGTTCTGCGCGCCTACGCCGCGACAGATGATCTATTCGATGCAGTCCCAACCGTGGATATGCTGAAAGACTTGCGACAAGCCCTGGGATGGCGGCCCAAGCTGGATAGCGTCGCCTCAGCCACGCTGGGAGAGACGAAAAGCGCCGATGGCCTGCAGGCGGTCTATTGGTTCCGTCAGGGATTGGTGGACCAGGTCATCGACTACTGCCGGCGTGACGTGGAGGTCACGTGGCGGGTTTATCAATTTGGCCAGCAGAATGGATACGTCCAATGTCGGGATCGCCGGTGGCGCCTCCACAAAGTCCCGGTGCCCTGGTAGACGAAGTAGGTAGACGAGGTAAATGTAGAGCAAGATGGAAACTTTCCAGCCCGCTTATCTATCGTTATACCAAACAGGCGCATTGAGCGAAAGGGTCGAAGCCGCCTACGAGCACCTCCACGCCTGTGATCTGTGTGGTCACCAATGTGGCGTCGATCGCGAGGAGACACTGGGCGCGTGTCAAACCGGCCTTCAGGCTATCGTATCCAGTTTTGGCCCCCACTTTGGGGAAGAAGACCCCCTACGAGGTTACCACGGTTCTGGCACGATCTTTTTCGCGTGGTGCAATCTGAGTTGCCAGTTCTGCCAAAACTATGACATCAGTCAGTCGGGCCAGGGACGCGCTTTTCATCCAGAGGAACTGGCCCAGATCATGCTCTCACTCCAAGAGAAAGGATGTCACAACGTCAACCTGGTCTCTCCGACCCACGTCGTGGCCCCCATCCTGGAAGCCCTGCTCATCGCTACCGAAGCGGGATTGCGCCAGCCCCTGGTGTGGAACACCGGTGGTTACGACTCGCTGGCGACGCTCGATCTCCTCGACGGCGTCGTCGATATCTATATGCCCGACATGAAATATGCGGATACTGAGATCGCTTACAAATACTCGCGGGTCGAGAACTACCCGGCCGTTAACCAGGCCGCCGTCGAAGAAATGCATCGCCAGGTGGGTGATCTGAGACTGGACGATAACGGCATCGCGCTACGGGGCCTACTGCTTCGCCACCTGGTGCTGCCCAAGGGATTGGCTGGCACCGGTGAGATCGCCCGCTTTCTGGCGGAAGAAATCTCTCCCGATACCTACATCAACTTGATGGCCCAATATCGCCCTTGCTATAAGGCGCACCAACTGCCCCCCCTCGACCGTTCGATTACACCGAAAGAGTACGAACACGCGCTGCAACAGGCTCGAGAAGCCGGCCTGCATCGCTTCGACAGGCGCACCTCGGTCTTGCGCGTCTTCTAGCGCCTGACACGCACAGAAACCGCTTTCCAGAAACCCGGTCCCAGTCACCTGAATGCTTATGATTTCGGATCACGTTCGTCCAAGGAGTTCAAAGACGATGAACGAGCAAATAAATGAGCAAAACGAGACGTCACTTCCGAAAGCTCGCCTGCACGCGACGATCCACGGACGGGTGCAAGGCGTCAGCTTTCGTTATTATACCATTCAAACTGCCCGGCGCCTCGATCTGACCGGTTGGGTCGCCAATCGCTGGGATAGCGCGGTGGAGACCGTCGCCGAAGGATCGAGGGACACACTCAAGGAATTCCTCAGCTTCTTGCGCGAAGGGTCTCCAGCCGCCTTCGTACAAAAAGTTGATCACCGGTGGGAAGCCGCCACTGGCGAGTTTGATCACTTCAAGGTACGTTACTTATGAGACGCAATCCCGAAAGATTTGCCTGGTTCACGCTATGGACTTTCTTTTTCTTATGTCTGGCCTTGAGCGGCGCTGTACCATGGTCCATCCATCGTTACCTCCTCTTCACCCAGATCGCGCAAAAAAGCGACCTGGAGGTCTTCAAAGCGCCGGTCAACGTCACCCTCCCTAACCGGGATTTGCCGAATTCCGTATCTGATGGTATGCACGACTTGCCACCCAATACGACGATTAGTGCAACGGATGCTTCGGGTCAGTTGGTAATTCATCATCCCAAGGAAAATGTGGTGCTGGCTACGGTCCGCCTCTACGAAAACACCAACGTGACGTTCGTCTCGGGCCGCTCCCCTCGCTTTGCTGCCAGTCATCTCCCCCATCACGTTGTCGTGAATCTGGAGATAGGGCGAACGCGCATCGACATCTTCGATCAAAAGGATCGCGTCACTGTCGTTGAAGTAAACTCGCCGTTTGGAACGAGCATGCTCACAGCCGGAACCTACGAGATAAAGGTCAACAGCGCGACGATGGAAACCAGCGTTCGTCAAGGTCTCGCGCATATTAGCCAAGGCGAGCATTCCAGATCGGTAGCATTAGCACCAGGAGAGCGGGCTCTCGTGGCCGATGAACAAATCATCGGCCCCCGACCGGCTGCCCATAACCTGATCCTGAATGGCGACTTTCTCAACCCATTGGGTGAATGTTGGACCGCCTTCAGCCAGAACGTCGAGATTCCAGAACAACCCAGGGGGCATGTGCAGCGATCCAACGTCGACAATCACCCGGTTCTCATCATCGAGCGGGCCGGGATGGGACACGCCGAAACTGGTGTTACTCAATCTATCCAGGCCGACATTCGAGATATGAATTTCCTCCAGTTACACCTTCTGCTGCGAAGCAAGGAATACGGCATCAAAGAGCACAATTTGCGCGTATGCGGTTCCGACGGGAGTGAGTGCCCCGTGATGGTCCTTATCGACTACAAGGACGCCCAGGGCGTAGATCGCGAGTGGTTGAAGGGCTTCTACTGGCGCCTCGACGAAAATATCAGCCAGAACCCATCCGTCTGCGTGATGTGCACCACCCACAACGAGCACATCAAGGTGCCTCGGGGGAATTGGTATCGCTATCTCTCACCCAACTTGATCCCGGCCTTCTCGCAAGAGGGACACCCCCCCATCCGCATTCGGGGCATCACGATCTACGCCTCCGGCCATACCTACCACTCGATGGTCGCTGAAGCCCAGATCATCGGCGTCGAGCGATCATCCGCCATCACCCACGAACTGATTGCAAACGGCACGTTCACCACGCCATTGGGCGCAAACTGGAGTAGCTACAACCAGAATGTCGAGCGGGACGACCAACCGGAAGGCATTGTCCGGCTTTCCAAGGTAGACGAACGCACGGCCGTCGTTATCCAACGCCAGGGCATCGGACACGCCGAAACCGGCATCAGGCAGCCGCTGAACGTCGAAAGCGGTGATTTCGAATCGTTGCAACTGCAACTGCTATTGCGGGTGGAGGATCACGACCTGCCAATGTGTGGTTCCGACGGGAGTGAATGTCCAATCATGGTCCGCATTGATTATCAGGATGCCTCCGGTGCAGAGCGAGACTGGTTGCAAGGCTTCTTCTGGCAGCCGAACAAGACCCCCAATCCCACCGTCTGTACCACCTGCACCACTCGGAACGAGCATGGCAAAGTCCAGGAAGATACCTGGTATCCGTATCTCTCACCTAACTTGATCCCGTTGTTCTCGCAAAACGGCCAGGCCCCATCCTCGATAGAGTCGATCACCATTTATGCCTCCGGTCACTCGTACCATTCGATGATCACCGAGGTTGAACTGATCGGCCAGAAGTAAGATAAGCGACAGGTGAAGACAGGCGAGCGAGGACAAAAAAAACACCAGGGAGAAAAACCCGCACATCAGATCAGGCGCGTTGATGTTGCCGTGAAGGCTGAAGATCACACACGCTGGTGTATCTACACTCGGATGGCGCGCTCAAGCGGGTCGTGTTCTGTGAAAACGGGAATGGCGCCGGGGAGAACGGCAGTCAGGTGGTGCTCCTCGACAACAGCGTCATCGTTGACGGGCGCGTCGCGGACGTCGCTCGCACCAGTTTCATCAAGGGCAAGATGGTGACGCCTCGCTTCGTGCTGGAGGAGCTTCAGCGCCTGGCCGACTCGGCCGACGATCTGAAACGGGCGCGCGGACGCCACGCGCTGGAACTGCTCCGGGAGCTCCAGGCAGACGACCTGGTGCGGGTCGATGATGCGCCGGGGGGCTCTGATGACCACCGACTACAATCTCCAGCAGGTGGCCGAATTGCAGGGCGTGCGCGTGCTCAACCTCAATGCGTTGGCCAACGCCGTCAAGACCCGGGTGCTGCCCGGTGAGTCCCTCACCGTTGACGTCGTTGAGGCGGGCTGACAAGGCGCTCTCCCGACGTCTTTGCCGAGATTCCGGCGTAGGTGTGGGAACAGGAATGGGTGGTGCACAGTCAGCCGGTGGGAAACGGGTGGCGCGCGGATAAAAGACATCCGTTTAAATATCTGGCGCCCTACATCTTTCGCGTGGCCATCAGCAACGTGGGCGTTGCTTGCCTGGTCGGTGCTTTGAATCACTGAGAAACGCTGAGTGACCTGGGGCCACTGAAGGGGCGTGCATTCAGCGGCCTCAGATTGTTCAGTGTGTCAGTGCGACAGGTCGCCGGACGTCGCTGGCGCACGCGGAAGCAACACTACAACGAATGGAGAATGGAACGAATTCAGCGCGTCATACGATGCTGACCATGCGTTGTTTTCTCAATTCGTTGTTGTGTACCGCTAACGTGAGCGGCGGTGGGCAGCGCTCGCAAGCGTAGCCTTACGCTTTTCCCACGCTGGATTGACCGTCGTCCGCGCCCCAGGTCACGGGGATGTGGACGTCGTCGCTCCTCAGCAGCGCCTCGACCCACGCTTCGGGTGGGGTCGCGTCACGCACGAGGTGGAAGGGTTGGGCGGTGG
>DSAR01000543.1 GCA_011046405.1 Chloroflexota bacterium
CTTCAATTGAGAAGCGTATTGAGTTAGCCATCAGGAAAGTTTTCGTTTGATTGTGGACTTAGCTTCACCGGCCGCCATCGTGTGACGTTCAAGGAAACAGACTCGTTCAAGTTCAGGTTTACGAGATCACAGTCCAATCAATCCAATTAGGGGGGAAAAATGGACCGTAAAACTATTGTGCGCTTCGTGCTATCGCTTGCTTTGGCATTTGCTGCTTTAGTCGTGCTTTTTGGGTTGTTGGGAGGGGCAGATGGTCGAGCAGCGTACGCGGCTGAATCATTGTTAGACGTGCAGCCGGCCGACCAGCAAACGACGTCCCGTTCGTTACCGGAACGGACGACTTTGCCCGAGACAGGGCGGGCGCCGGCGACCGCTTCGCCGCGGGCACCGCTCATGAACGGCGTCGAGCCGTCCACGGTGATTACCGTGTGCTCGTCTGGTTGTGACTATGCCTTGGTCCAGGCGGCGGTGAGCGCCGCGCCCGAGGGCGCGCTGGTCAAGGTCGCGCAGGGGGTCTACGATCCCGTAGAGTTGACGAAGACGTTGACCTTGCGCGGTGGCTACACCACGAGCAATTGGCTCATCTCCCGGCCCGACGAGCACCCAACGGTGTTGGACGGCGGAGGGGCGGCGCAGGTCGTGCGGATTTCCGACGGCGACCCGACGGTCGAGGGCTTTCACATTCAGAACGGCGCGGCGAACGAGGGGGCGGGCGTCTACATCGCCGGCGGCGAGCCGGTACTGCGACGTAACCGTATCTATGGGAACGCGGCCGACGGCGCTACAGGGGCCGGCGGCGGCGTCCACGTGGCGGGCGGATCGCCCTTCCTGGAGAACAACCTGATCTACACCAATACGGTTGATGGGCAGGGCGGCGGTCTCTATCTCGGCGGGGATGGCGCCGCGATGGTGCGCTACAACACGTTTTACGACAATCGATCCACCGGGGAGGGCGGCGGGATATGTGTGGTCTCCGGTTCGCCCGTCATCAGCGCCTCAATCATCGTTAGCAACACGGCGCCAACTGGCGGCGGCGTCTACGAGGAGGTCACCGCCGATGCGCAGGTGCTGCGAAATAACTTCTTTGGCAACCTCAATGACAACTACGTCGGTGGGACGTTGGCCGGTAACAACACGTTCGATCCGCGATTCGAGGGGCCGATTGTGGGCGTCGATCCGGCGGAGATGAATTTCCGCCTGGCGCCAAATTCCCAGTGTATTGGGCGGGATGACCCCAACTATCCAGACGTTTACCCTGACGATGATTACGATGGCTTTGCCCGGCCCTTTGGCCTGTGGGCCGACATAGGGGCCCACGAGTTCTATACTGGGACTTGCTTCGCTCGCGTCAGCGGCGGGGCGGTCTATACCAACGTGCAGGCGGCGGTCGACGCTGCATCGGCCGGGGGTGCGGTGTTGGTAGCCGGTTATTGCACCGGTGCCGGGGATAATGTAGTGTCGGTGAGCAAGGCACTCACTTTGCGCGGTGGGTATACGAAAACCTACTGGGTCGAATCATATCCGGTGGCCCACCGGACGGTGTTGGATGGGGAGGGCGCGCGGCGGGTGATCTATATCAATCAATCCGGGGCGGCGTCGATTGAGAGTTTCGATATTTACAATGGTTTTGTCGGTAATTCCGGCAATGGTGGCGGTATCCGTATGGCAGGGAGCAGCAGTGACCTGGTGATCCGGCACAATCGCATCTACAGCAATCGGGTTGAAAATCATGGTGGTGGTGTCTACGTCTATGGCCGTGAACCGGTTTTGGAGGGGAACGAGATTTATTCGAACGTCGCCAGCGGATGGGGTGGGGGAATCTATGTCGCTCCTAATGTGAAAAATGAGGTCACGATAGAGGGCAACTGGATCTATGCCAATGTGGCGAACAACGGCGGGGGCATCGGCATCAATAAACAGTACGTAACTGACATTGCCACAGTGAGGCGCAATTGGATTTACAGCAACACAGCGACTAATCAAGGTGGGGGGATCAATGTAGAAGTCAATAATAGTCGGTTGGAGGATAACTGGATCTATGCGAATACGGCGGCGGATAATGGCGGCGGGGTTTATTTGGGGTCCGCTAGCAACGTCCTCGTGATCGGAAATCACATCTATAATAATAATTCAGATAAGAGCGTAAATCTCGCCAATGGCGGCGGCGGTATATTCGCCAATCGGGGGGTCATTCGAAGCAACGTGATCACAGGCAACACGGCTGCCAGTTATGGCGGAGGGATTTATGCATATAACCCTGAGACGTTAGTGGAGCGCAACCGGGTTTACGGCAACGAAGCAGATCAGGGCGGTGGTGTGATGTTGCGGAATAATGCAACAGCGCGAAATAACCTGGTGTATAGCAATACATCCACTTTATCTGGCGGCGGCATCCGCATTCGAAATGGACACGTGATCAACAACGTCATCTACGACAACGCGGCGCCTGGAGGAAGCGGTGGAGGCATTTATGCGGATGGCTCTAGTCCCGGTAGTTACATTTACGGTAACATCGTCGTGAGCAACACGTCCGGAAGCAGCGGTACAGGGATCAATATCACTGGAGGCAATGCCAGACTGAACAACGTGTGGGGTAATACCTGTGTTGGGAACTGCTCCGACAACCTCAGCGAGGATCCACTTTTCGAGGATTGGGTTGATTTCTACCTGCAGCCTGGCTCGCCCTGCATCGACGCCATCACGACGACCGACAAGACCTATTACGCCGATGACGATTACGATGGTTACGCCCGGCCTTTCGGACAGTATGCCGACATGGGCGCCCACGAGTTCTACACCGGAACCTGCTTCGCCCGTTTGAGCGACGGCGGCCGGGTCTACGACGTGGTGCAGGAGGCGGTGGTTACAGCGACGGCCGGCGTGAGCGACGTCCTGGTCGCCGGAACCTGCCAGGGGACCGCCGGCCTGGTGACGCTGGATAAGCCGCTGGGGTTGTACGGCGGTTACGCCATTGAGGATTGGAGCGCGCCGGTGACGGAGACGATCCTGGACGGCGCTATGATCACCATCACGGCTGAGGGCGTCTCTGTGGGGCGCTTCGTCATCCGGAACAGCGCCAGTCACGCCATTTACGTTGACGCGATCGTGAGCCCGACGATCCAGAACGTGATCGGGCACGACAACGCCGGCGGCGGATTCGTCTCTTCCCAGGGCGGCAGTCCGCGCCTGTACCATAATACGTTTGCCGAGAACACGGGGGACGGGATCGCGTTGAGCGGCGCCGGTTACCCGGTGATCAGTAACACCATCGTGGTGAGCAATGCCACCGGCATTGTTGTATCTGGTGGATCGTCACCGTACCTGGCCTACAACAACGTCACGGGCAATAGCACCAATTACAGCGGCGTCAGCGCTGGCGCAAGCGACGTGGCGTTCCCGCCGCGTTTCCAGAATCCGGCCGGCGGAGATTTCCGGCTGGCGTTCGATTCCCCATGCATCCACCGGGCGGATCCGAATACCGGTGTCGCGCTCGACTTCGAGGGGGACGCCCGTCCGGCGGGCGATGGGTACGACATCGGGGCCGACGAGGCGATCGATCACCTGGGTCTCGTTTTCGTGGATGACGAAGCGGGGGACACGATCCCCAACCGGGTGGTCGAGTACACTCATTACCTGACCAACACTGGCACGCGGGCGGATAGTTTCGTCTTGAATCACACAGTCGATCAGCCCTGGGACGTGGACTACGTCTCCGTTTACACCCTCGCGCCGGGCGAGGGGACGGCGGTCCCGGTCGCATTGACGGTGCCCTCCGCCGTGATGAGCGGCACGCAAGCGACGGTGCATCTCACGGCGACCTCGCAATCCGGCGTGTACTTCTTCGACACGGTGTCGAATACCACGCTCGTCCGGAGCGGTTGGCAGTTCGACCTGGCGCCGGAGACCGGCGCGCAGACGGCCGACCGGGGCGACACGGTGGTGTATACGCACGTCCTGACCAACCTGGGCGCGACCGATTCCTACACCTTGACGTTGGACAGCAGCCTGGGATGGGCGACAGTAATCCCGGACGAGCTGAATAACGTGGGGAGCGGTGCCGTCGAGGTAATTCGGATTGAAATCGTCGTCCCGTCCTGGGCCGCCGGTGGGTCGGTGGAAGAGACGATCCTCAGCGTGACCAGCGTTGGCGCCGCCAGCGAGGACCGCGTGGTCCAGGCGGCGGTGACCGACACGACCGACGTGACGTTCGATTATGGCGACCGGTACGTCGCCCCGGCTGTAGATGGCGGGGATGACCATAGCGGCCTCAACAGTTGCCTCGCTGAAAGCGACCCCTGCGCGACGATCGAGCAGGCGGTCAGGAGGGCCAGCGACGGCGAAACGATCAAGGTGGCCGCCGGGACCTACGATGAATACAACATCCCGCTCAACAAGGCGGTGGTGCTGCAGGGCGGTTATACGACGTCCGACTGGTCGACCGCCGCGCCGGATGAAAACCCGACGGTGATTGACGCTGGCCAAAATGGCCGAGTGCTCTACATCGGGGGCAGTCCAACGGTCGATGGGTTGATTTTGCAGAATGCGGAGAGCACCGGTTATGGCGGCGGCATCTACGTGGCGCAGGGGGCAGAACCGACTATCCGGCGCACGCGTATCACCGGCAACACAGCATCTCACGGTGGCGGGATATACAACGCCGGCGGCGATTTTACGTTGGAGCGATGTGTCGTAGTTGGCAACAGCGCCGGACAATTCGGCGGCGGTGTTTATAACCTCAGCGGCGATCCGGACATATTCAGCAGTGTGTTCTACGACAACGTGTCTGGCAACAGCGGCGGCGCTTTCTACAACGCCGGCGGCGCGCCCAGGGTGTGGCACGATACATTCGTGTACAACGAGACCGGTAATTACGGCGGCGGGTTATTCCTCGGTTCTGGTTCTTCCCCTGTCGTCAGCAATACGATCATCTTCAGCAACACCGCTGGTACGAATGGCGGCGGTGTGTACAATGAGGCGGGGAGCGCGGTGTTGGCTTACAACAACGCCGGCGATAACGTGCCCAACGATTACAACAGTGGTGCGCCTCATATGTCGGCGAATCCGGACTTCGTGGACGCGCAGGCCGGGGATTTTCACCTGCTCAAGGGCTCGCCGTGCATCGACGCCGGCGACGGGGTGGACTTGGCGGTGATCCCGGAGGACCTGGATGGGCAGCCGCGTTGGATGAATGAATGGCCCGACATCGGCGCCGACGAGTATCAGTGGGCCCGCCTGGAACTGGTCTCCCTGAATGACCAGCAGAAGCATACGCCGACCGAGGTGTTGACCTTCACCCACATTCTGACGAACACCGGGACCGACGACGACGCCTTTCGTCTGATGTGGGAGCAGTCACTGCCCGGGTGGACGATAGCGGTAGACGGCGTCGTCACCGGGCCGATCACGACGCCGGTGTTGATCAAGGATCAGGCGATGCCGGTCGACGTGGTGGTGACCGTGCCGAGCGGCTTGCTCAGCGGCACGACGAATTTGATCACCCTCACGGCGACCTCGCTGCACGACGAGGAAGTGAGCGACTTCGCCTTGAACCACGCCACGGTCGAGCGAGTGGTGGACGTGTTCCTATCTCCCAACCTATGGTTCAACGAGACCGGGTGGGGAAATACCACCGAAGAGGTCGTGTATACGCACACCCTGGCCAACACGGGGAACTACACTGACGTGTTCATCCTCAGCCAGTGGAGCAGCCAGGCGACGCCGGGTGAAGATCCCTGGCCCGTCTCTGTGACGCCTACGCCGACGGTGCAACTGGGCATGGGGGAGAGCCGGGTGGTCAGCGTGACCGTTACTGTTCCCTCTTATGCTCAGGAGATTGACGTGCACCGGGCGCTCGTCACAGCGACCTCGCAGACGGCTCCCTATCCTTATGACGTCGTCACTGATACGACAGTGGCGGAATGGGCGCATGGCATCGCGTTTGGGCCCCCAACTAGCGTCGGTGAAGGTCTGCCCAGCGAGACGGTCGAGCATACCCACTACCTGACCAATACCGGCAACTATACCGATACGTTTGGCTTGACGTCTACCTCCGATCGGGGATGGCCCGTTTCCTTCTCGCCGTCACCGACGGTGACGCTAGGACCCTCGGAAATACAGGAGATCAAGGTCCAAGTGGAGATTCCGGACCGGGGCGTGGCCTTCGGCGGCGAGTGGGATACGACCCTCGTGACGGCGACTTCGCTCTCGTCCCGCACGTTGGCGGCGGGGGCGACCGACGTGACGACGGCGACCCACGTGCCGGGCGCGACTGTCTATCCTGATTACGATCTGTTGTACAGTGACCAGAACCCCAACCCTGACGTGGCGACCGGGCGCGACCGCGTCGTCCGCTTGGTGCTCACGCCGACAGTGACTAGTGACCAAGACGTCGTCTTCACCTACACAGTGCGGAACAACACCACCAGCAACAGCACCGATACGTTCACGTTGACTGTGTCGGCGGGGAGTGTGACGCCAGCACAGACCGGCGTGATGGCGTGGTATGAGGAGATCACCTCTTACGTGACCGTCACGGCGCACACGCCTGCTCTGTTGGAACCGGATTATGCGCCCTTTACGAAGACGGTCATCTCGGCGCAATCCTGGTTCAGCCCAGAGACGTCTGGCGAGGCGCTCGGCATCCTGATCATCAACCAGTGGTTGGGCGTGGAACTCTCACCCGGGCAGGAGCGTTTCGGCCCGCCGACCGCCAGGGCGCCGGGAGAGACGACCGGTTCGCCCATCGTCTACGCGCACACGATCACCAACAGCGGCAACTACACCGATTCCTTTGCTCTCTCGAGTCAAGTCAGTCAAGTCAATCCGCAAGGGTGGAACGTGGCGTTTACCGGCGATGCTGTCAATGTCGTAGGGGGTAGACCGCGAACAGTCGACATCGGTCCGAAATCGAGCCGGGTCATCACGGTGCGCGTCACGACGCCTTACGTGCTGTGCGGCACGCGGGCGGTGATCTCGGTCACGGCCGAATCGCGTACCTTGCTGGACGGTACGGCTGGTCAGTACGACACGAGCACGACGACGGCCGACGAAATCGTCATCGAGCCGGTCTACTACGCCGACATGTCGCCTGACCTGACGCTCCGTTACGTCTCCAGCAGCACCAACCGGCTCGAGTCGTATACGCGCTGGTTGACCAATACCGGTAACTGCACCAACACGTTTAGCCTCGGCGCGCAGGGCGGTTTCACGCCGACGCTCGAACCGGCGCAGACCGCGGTGCTCTCGTCCTACCTGGAGGGGAGCAACTACTCGGCGCCGGTTGCGGTCACCATCACGGTGCCGGGCACCGATACCGGCAATTTGCTGTTCGACACAGTCGTCATCACCGCCGACGGCGACATCGGCCTCGGCGCGACCGATCGGGTCACGCGGACCGACCTCGTGATCATCAACCAGCAGGTCGACGTGAGCCTGGTCCCCTCTAACACAGCGGTAATCAGCGAGGCCGGTCAGGTGAATGTCGATTGGTTCACCCATACCCTGACCAACCGGGGCAATTACACCGACACCTTTGACCTGACGCGGACGAATGAGGATGGTTGGCAGACGACGATCAATCCAGTTGAGATGACGCTGCCGCCTGGGGAATCGCAGGTCGTCAACGTGACGGTGAGGGTCCCCGCGGACGTGTACACAGTCACCAACCGGACGTGGGTCACGGCGACCTCCCGGACGCCTTTAGCGGGGACGGTGATGCCCTATACGCCGACGGCGACAGCGATGGACACGGTCGAGGTGCGCCGACCGGCTGTGAGTGTGGGGCCGGACGCTGTGCGGGTCGCGCCGCATGGCGAAACATACACCTATACCCGGATGGTGGAGAACGTCGGCGGGTTGACCGATACTTATACGATCACGGTCTCCAGCGAACGAGGATGGGTGACCGACTGGTCGCCGAAAGCGCCGGACACCACGGGAGCGTTGGCGCCTGGCCTCGACCACGCCATCGTGGTCAGTTTGTACGTGCCTTATGGGACCGATTATCGAATCACCGATACGGTCATGGTGACGGCGACTGCTGGCATATCCTATACTTATGTCGTATCGGACGTCGCTGTAGATACCGTGCAGATGGAATATAATCTGCAGGCTGATCTGCTTCCGACTCACACGGTGCAGGTGAACCCCGGCGATACGGTCACTCGTTGCCACACGTTGACCAATACCGGCAACTACACCGAGACATTTACGCTCTTGGCCATTCGGAATTTTGTGGATATCGAAGAACTTACGCCTCGAGAGGTGACGTTGGCGCCAGGCGAACATGTTCCGGTGACGGTGACGATAGCTGTCCCGCTTTACGCGGCCGGCGGCGAGTCGGACGAGGTGGAGATTCTGGTCAGAAAGAAAGATCGAGATCCAGGTGATCCAGACCCGGTCACGTCGGTGGTGAATACCCTGGTGGTCAGTTACACCGATGGCGTACGTCACGTGGCGCCGACAGGATCAGACGTGCACAATAACTGCACGATGGCCGATGGCCGGGAGCCGTGCCGGACGGTGCAGCACGCGGTCGACCAGGCCCGTCACGCCGATACGGTCAAGGTGGCTCAAGGGACGTACGCCGCTGCTCCAGGGGCAACTGAAGTCGTCCGGGTGGGCAAGTCGATCACACTGACCGGCGGTTACGCGGTCGGCGACTGGGAAAACGCCGATCCGGTCGCCCGGCCAACCCGCTTGGACGCCCAGGAGATTGAGGGCCGGCGCGTGATATCCATCGGGGCCGCCATCACGCCGACTGTCCAGGGCTTCCATCTCCTGAGAGGTCACGTAGAAGGCGACGGTGCTGGCCTGCACATCTCGGCCGGCGCGACGCCGACGGTGCGGCTGAACCGTATCTATGAGAATGTGGCTGCTGGGGACTCCCACGGCGGCGGCATCTACTACGGCGGCGGCGGCGATCCGATCCTGGCGCGCAACGTGATCTATGACAATGAGGCGCGTTATGGCGCCGGTGTGTATCTTGAATCCGGCATGGCGCACGTCTGGCATAATCTACTTTACCGCAACGTGGCTGAATTCTTTGGCGGCGGTCTCTACAATGCCGAGGGCGACCCGCTGCTGTGGTTCAATACGATCTACGATAACAGCGGCGGCGGTGTCTATATC
>DSAR01000291.1 GCA_011046405.1 Chloroflexota bacterium
CCAGTCCCCGAAATAAAATACCGCGATAATCGCGAGTCTCGGGCCAGGGGAAAATCCGCATAGTCGCCTCGGTGATGATACCATACCCTCCCTCCGAACCGACGAGGACGTCCATCAGATTTGGGCCTACAGCCGAGGCTGGCACGTTGCTTGCCTCTATCAGACCGACCGGTGTGACCACACGAGTGGATTGAACGATATGTTCGATTTTACCATAACCAATGCCATTTTGACCCACCGAACGGGTGGCGATCCAACCGCCAAGGGTTGATAATTCAAACGATTCGGGGAAATGGCCCAATGTGAAACCTTGGGGATTCAGATGGGCCTCGATTGCCGGCCCCCTTGCCCCGGCCTGGATCCGCGCAGTGCGTGAGACCGGATCAACTGACAACACGCGATTCAATTTACTCATGTCCAACGTGATCGCGGGTCGCTCGTCCGCCGTCAATTCAAGGCCGCCGAGGATCGAAGTGCCGCCACCGAAAGGGATCACGACGACGTCACGATCGACGGCCCACACCAATACCGAGGCGATCTGACCCGAATTGGCTGGATAGACGACGACGTCGGGCGGGTGAGGGATGCACCCGGCCCGCAGTCGAATCAAATCCCCATACGACTTGCCATAGGCATGTTCAACCCGCGCCCGCTTATCGACTTTCACCGCCTCTTCTCCCAGCAATCGACGCAAAGACGAGAGCATTGGATCGTCCAAGCGTGGCGAGCGCAGCGAAATCTCCTCTAATGGAACGGGTCCTGCTTCCCGTGTCACAGACTCGTCAGGTAATTCGAGCCAAGTTTGCAACATCGGCCAAAGCGTCGCCCGTTCCTCTAACGAATACGCACGATCAAGCATCCCCCATCCCCACCACCGTAGATTTGTCACGTCTATCTTCCTTTGTCGTAACCCTTTTGTGACTGCTCACCTTGTGCCCGCCGGATCACAATCCGGCAGTTTACAGGCGACGTGTTGGCTTACGTCACCACCCATGATGGCCCTTGCCCCATCGACGCGGATTGTGATCCGCACTGCACACGTAGGCTGAGCAGTTACACCCTTTTTACGTCGAGTCCCTCCATCCATCGACCGACCCAGTACCCCCCCCTACTATTTTATCCGCTCGTTGAACAGGTGTCAATAGGACTTACATCCCACGCGCTGGTTACAGCTTATCTTCGATTGAGAAAATGCGGCTCTCCAGGATTTTGCAGGGTTCCGCTCCAAGGGGATTGCCAAATCCGAGCCGAGCGCGGCTAGTGCCAAGCGAGATACCAGAGAACCGAAAATGCAAGCGCGCCGAGCTATCCAGCAAGGCAACTTGACAAATCGAGCGAACCGGTTATCATTCAGACAGCTAAACTTGAGTCACCATTACCAAAACTTTATGCGATCAGACATGCACCAAAAGCAGAGCAACATTCTATTTTATTACTTCTATTTTACCCGTCAGAGGCACGGTTGCTTCGGGACGGGTGGAGACTGCTGTTGGTGATCTGAGTTAACCCGTTTCTAGCGTCTTAAGGGCGTGGAGCAACCGGCTCCACGCCCTTTTTTGTTTGTCATAGTGGATAAGGAGGTCAAACATGATCTGTCGAGGTGTCAGAGGTGCGACCGGCGTCGACGTCAACGAGGAGACCGTCATCGTCCAAGCGACGCGGGATCTGTTGGAACGTATCGTGACCGTCAACGCCATCCCGGTGAATGATATCGTCAGCGTGATCTTTACCGTCACGCCGGACCTGAGCGCGGCTTACCCGGCCCGCGCCGCCCGGGATCTGGGGTGGCGGCTCACCCCGTTGCTGTGCATGCAGGACGTCGCCGTCCAGGACAGCCTGCCCCGCTGTATCCGGGTGTTGATGCATTGGAACACCGATCGCCCCGTGGAACAAATCCAGCACGTTTACCTGGGGCCCGCCCGGGCGCTACGCCCGGATCTCGTTCAGGAGGTGGACGATGAACACGAATACGCCTAACGTCGCGTTCCAGGGCGTCGCCGGCGCCTATTCGGAAGAAGCCATTCGCCAATTCTTCGGGCCGGGCACTGGAACTCTACCCCGCGAGACGTTGGACGACGTCTTCCAGGCCGTCGAAGCTGGCGCAGTTGACCGGGCGATGGTGCCGGTCGAGAACGCCGTCGCCGGATCCGTGATCCGAACCTACGAGTTGTTGATGGCCCACGATCTGCGCGTCTGCGCCGAGGTCATCCTGCGCGTGCGACACACCCTGATGGCGCCCCCGGGAACCGCCCTAGACGACGTCGAGCGCGTGCGATCCCATCCCCAGGCCCTGGCCCAGTGCCAGCGCTACCTGGAGCGGCGCGGCATCGAACCCGAACCGACCTTCGACACCGCCGGCAGCGCCCGCGACCTGGCCGCCGATCCCACCCCCGCCACCGGTGCCATTGCCAGCTCGTTGGCCGCCCAGCTATACGGTCTGGACGTCCTGGCGACCGACATCCAGGACTTTCCCTTCAACTACACCCGCTTCTTCGTCCTCTCCGCCGACGATCCGCCCCGGGCCCAACGGTCCAAGACGTCCCTCATCTTTTCCACCCGCCACCATCCCGGCGCGCTGTACGAGTGCCTGGGAGAATTCGCCACCCGGGGCATCAATCTGAGCAAGATCGAATCCCGTCCCCGGCTCAACCGACCCTGGCAGTACATCTTCTACCTGGATTTCGAGGGGCATTGGCAAGACCCGCCGTGCGAAGCCGCTATCCTGGGGCTCCTGCGCCGATCCTCGTTCGTCAAGTTGTTGGGCTCATACCCGGCTGCGACGACGCCCGTACGTAACGATAGCTGCTAGGATCAATCTGATGGAGATGTTTCATCTAAATTGGCTAAAACGTAAGGAGCCTTTTACGTTTTACGCGCTTACGTTTTACGACACATCGGCTCGTTCAGGTGCAGCCCGTCCAAGTCCAATCTCGTCTTAAGCAAACGTTTGATACCATAAAGGAGGCAAGTGATGATTATCGTGATGAAACAGGGAGCGACCGACACCCAAATCGCCAACGTGTGCGCCCGCGTCGAACAACTGGGGTGCCAGGTACACCTTTCCGAGGGCCAGGAGCGCAGCATCGTCGGCATCATCGGCGACGTGCGCTCGCTGGATCGCGCGCAACTGGAACGCCTGGAGGGCGTCGAGCGAACGGTACCTATCCTGCGCCCGTACAAGCTGACCAGCCGGGATTTTCAACCCCAGGACACCGTCGTCTCGATCAACGGGATTGCGGTGGGCGACACCCAACTGGTCGTGATGGCCGGTCCGTGTTCGGTGGAGAGCCAGGAACAGCTACTGGATGCTGCGCGGGCCGTCAAGAGCGCCGGCGCCCACATCCTGCGGGGCGGCGCGTTCAAACCCCGCACCTCGCCCTACAGTTTCCAGGGGCTGGGCGAGGAAGGGCTGCGGCTCCTGGCAGAGGCCCGCCGCGAGACCGATCTCCCCGTGGTCACCGAGGTGATGGCTCCCGAGCAGGTGCCCCTGGTCACGACCTACGCCGACGTCTTGCAGGTCGGCGCGCGGAACATGCAGAATTTTGCCCTGCTCCACGCCGTCGGCGAGGCGCAGCGGCCGGTTTTGCTCAAGCGCGGCATGATGGCCACGATCGAGGAATTGTTGATGGCCGCAGAGTACGTCCTCTCCCACGGCAACGAGCGCGTCATCCTGTGTGAGCGAGGGATCCGCACCTTCGAGAAGTACACGCGCAACACCGTCGACATCAGCGCCGTGGCCGTGCTCAAGCAACTCACCCACCTGCCCGTCGTCGTCGATCCCAGCCACGGGACGGGCAAGTGGGAGCTGGTGGAACCGATCTCGCGGGCCGCCGTGGCCGCCGGTGCCGACGGTCTGCTCATCGAGGTCCACCCCTCCCCCGAGACGGCGCTGTGTGATGGGGCCCAGTCACTCAAGCCGGATCGTTTTCGTCAGATGATGGCGGGCCTGCGGCCGGTAGCCCAGGCGGTCGGGCGCACCTTATGACCGATCTTGACGACTTTACGATCACCATCGTCGGGTTGGGGTTGATGGGCGGCTCGTTGGGCGGCGCCCTGCGCGGGCAATGTCGCGTCGTGGTGGGCGTGGCGCGGCGTCCCGAGACGGTGGAGCGAGCGCTAGCCCGGGGCCTGATCGACCGGGGCACGACCGATCTGGCGGACGGCGTCGCCACTGCCGACGTCGTCGTCCTGGCCACGCCCGTGCGCGTCATCCTGGACCTCATCCCGCAGATCGGCCCGCTACTGCCCGAGGGATGTCTGCTGATGGACCTGGGCAGCACCAAGACCCACGTCGTCCGGGCCATGCAGCGATTGCCGGCCCACGTCCAGCCGCTGGGCGGACACCCGATGTGCGGCAAGGAGGTCTCGGGGATCGCCGCCGCCGATCCGGCACTCTACCGGGGCTGCACGTTCATTCTCTCTCCGCTGGCCCACACCTCCGAGCGCGCCATGGCGTTGGGCCAGGCCCTGGCCCGCGCTGCCGGCGCACACCCGTTAGTGCTCGACGCCGGGCGACAGGATTTCCTGGTCGGCACCGTGAGCCACCTGCCATATCTCCTGGCCTGCGCCCTGGTCAGCACCGCCGACGCCACGACCTCGGCCGATCCGGCGGCGTGGCAGATCGTGGCCAGCGGGTTTCGTGATACCTCCCGCGTGGCCGGGAGCGACGTGACGATGATGCTCGACATCTTGATGACCAATCGGGAGGATATCCTGAAGGCGTTAGAGCATTTCGACGCGGCATTGCATAAATTGTATCATCTGGTAGAATCCAGCGATGAACAGAACCTGCGAATGACCCTGGACGTCATTCGGGAGAAACGGAGAGAGATGTTTCCATGAGTCGATTAGTTGTTCGTCGCGGCGATAAAAAAGATAAAAAAGCCCTGCGGGGGACCATCCGGGTGCCCGGCGACAAATCCATTTCCCATCGGGCGCTGCTCATAGGGGCATTGGCCGATGGCTCGAGCCGGATCGAGGGCTTCCTGCCCGCCGGCGATTGCACAGCCACCCTGGATTGCGTTCGCGCCCTGGGCATCAAGGTCGAGACCCACACGCCCACCAATCTGACCGTTCACGGTCGAGGCCTGCGGGGGCTGCAAGCGCCCGACGCGCCCCTCGATTGCGCCCGCTCCGGCACGACCCTGCGCCTGTTGGCCGGTATTCTGGCTGGCCAATCTTTCGATAGCGTGCTGACGGGCGCCGAACAGTTGCTCCGCCGCCCGATGCGGCGCATCGTCGAGCCCCTACGCCAGATGGGCGCCCGGATCGAGGCGGTGGACGGGCGCGCCCCGCTCACCATTCGAGGCCACGAGCTGTCTGAGAATCGTGACCCTTTCTTGAAAGGATGCGAGCACACGCTTTCCATCGCCAGCGCCCAGGTCAAGAGCGCGCTGCTGTTGGCCGGGCTTTACGCCACCGGCCCGACCACCGTCCGCCAGCCGGGCCCGACCCGCGATCACACCGAGCGCACGTTGGAGGCGATGGGCGCGTCCATCACCATCGATGGATTGGACGTCACCCTGGAGCCGCCCGCTTCCCTGGCGCCTTTTGACATGAGTGTGCCCGGCGATATCTCCTCCGCGGCCTTCCCGCTGGTGGCCGCCCTGTTGATCCCCGGTTCCGAACTGACCGTCGAAGCCGTGGGCGTCAACGAGACTCGCACCGGCCTGCTGGACGTGCTGCGCCGGATGGGCGCCACCGTCACCCTGGCGAACGAGCGGGAGCAGTGCGGCGAACCCGTCGCCGACGTGACGGTCCACGCCTCGGAACTTGCCAGCACGGAGATCGGCGGGCACACCGTGGTCCGCATGATCGACGAGTTCCCCATTCTGGCCATCGCGGCGACCCAGGCCCGGGGAATGACCACCGTGTGCGAGGCGGCCGAGTTGCGGGTCAAGGAGACCGACCGTATATCCGCCATCGTCGCCGGACTGCAGAAACTGGGCGCCCAGATCGCGCCCCTGCCCGATGGCTTCATCGTCGAAGGCCCTACGCCCCTGAAGGGGGGCACCGTCGACTGCCGGGGCGACCACCGGTTGGCCATGGCCCTCACCGTGGCCGGCCTGATCGCCGAGGGCGAGACGGTGATCGAGCACGCCGCGTGCATCCCGGATTCTTTCCCCGGCTTCGTCGATCTGATGCGGTCGGTCAGCGGCGGCGAGATGGATTACCGGTGACAATTAAGGGCCCGATGATTGACGGACACACCCACCTACTCGGCCTGATCGGCTGGCCGGTAGCCCACAGTCTCTCCCCGGCGATGCATAACGCTGCCTTCGAGGCCCTGGGCCTGAACTGGCGCTACGTCCCCCTGCCGACGCCGCCCGGGCAAGTCGCCGCCGCCGTGCAGGGGTTGGCGGCCCTGGGCTTCCGGGGGGCCAACGTGACCGTGCCCCACAAGCAGGCGGTGATCCCCGCCCTCGACGCCGTCGCCCCCGACGCCCAGGCCCTGGGCGCGATCAACACCCTCGTCGTCGAGCGGGGTCCGGCGCTGGACCAGGACCTCGATCTAGACCTCGATCTAGACCTCGATCGAGGCCAACCCGCCGTCGTGCGCGGCCACAACACCGACGCCGCCGGTTTTGTCGGCGCCTTGCGGGATGGCGGATTCGATCCCGGGGAGAAGAAAGCAGTCGTCGTCGGGGCCGGTGGCGCCGCCCGAGCGGTGGTCTTCGGCCTGCTGCAGGCCCACGCACGCGAGATCGTGGTCCTCAACCGCACCGGGGAACGGGCCGAGGCCCTGGTCGCCGATATGCGCCAGCACGCGCCGGACGACGTCCACTTGTGCTCGTCCGCGCTCACACCCCAGTCCCTGGTCGAATCGGCCCGCACCGCCGATCTGCTGGTCAACGCGACGGTGGTGGGCATGTGGCCCCACGCCGCCGGCACCATCTGGCCCACCGACATCCCCATCCCCGCGCACCTCACGGTCTTCGACCTGGTCTACGCCCCCCTGGAGACCCGTCTACTGCAGCAGGCGCGAGCCGCTGGCGCTCATACCCTGGATGGCCTGGGCATGCTCGTCCGTCAGGGCGCGTTGGCGTTCGAGATGTGGACCGGCATCCCCGTCCCGCCCGACGTATTGGTGCGGATGGATCGCGTGTGCCGACGATTGAGCGGCGGCTCAGGTTAACAAAATCGCCCGATTTGCATTTGACAGCCTCGAATTCCCGTGCTAGAATCTATTTAGTATTTACTTAATTACTGATATGGTGACCAGTCGATGATGGAAGATATAGACAAGTTAGCCCGTTTCTTCAAAGCCCTGGGGGACGAAACCCGATTGCACCTGGTGGCTCTCCTGGCGCGGCAGGAGCCCGGGAACGCCCTCTGCGTAGGACGCCTGGCGCACGAGTTGGAGACGACAGACTCGAACGTCTCTCAACATCTGCGCGTGCTCAAGAACTTGGGATTGGTACACAAGGAGCGGCGGGGTTACCGGATCCACTACTTCATAGACGAAGAACGCCTCATGACGTACCGGAGACTGGGCCAGGAACTGCTCGGGATGGATCTGTTCCACGGCTCTTTGTCCCATCCGCAACCAGAGCAGGGTGACGCGGATTGAAGTGACTGTCTCAATCGTTGGCTCGACCGTTCTGGCGATATTTGCTCACCCCGATGACGAGGGCTTCCGCTGTGAGATGGGACGTTGGCCCTGTCCGCTGACGCCTACTGAACGATATCGCTCGTCAACGTGACCACCGCCGTCGCGCTGACGACGATCGAGCCGTCCACGGCGCTGATGTCGGCGATCTCCACCCGACCGGGGCCAGCGACGTCAGCCTGGAAAGGAATGCTTCCAAAGAACGAGCCCGGCCCACCCAGGTCACCCTCCACGTCTGGCATGGCCTGGATCGGGCCCTCGCCGACGACGCGCCCCTGGGCGTCGTAGACCCGGCCGCGCAGGTTGGCCTCAAAGGGCATCACGCTGACCCGCCCGCGCACCTCGACCGGGCTGGAGACCGTAGCGCCCGCCTCGGGCGCCATCAGCACAATCTCGCGGAGAGGCAGCGTGGGCGTCTGCGTGGGCGCAGCGCTCGGTGTGTCCGTGGGAGCAGGCAGCGGCGTGGGCACAGCGCTCGGCGTAGCCGTAGGCGGGAACGCCTGCGTCGGTGTAGGAACCGGCATCTCGGTCGGCGGCGGCGTCTCGGTCGGCGGCGGCGTCTCGGTCGGCGGCGGCGGCGCCAAGCTGCAGGCGATCAGAACCACAGCCAGCAGGACGACTACAGATATGAGAATCGGTTTCATTGCTCTCCTCTCGTTGAATGGCGCGGTCGACACACTCATTTCCCAACACTCACTTCCCAACAATCACTTCCCAACAATCACTTCCCAACAATCACTTCCCAACAATCACTTCCCAACACTCACTTCTCATCCAGGATGGTCACGCGGACCGCCGAGAGCGTGTTCGGCGATGCGGTTTCGGTGCGACGGAAGCCGACTATCTCCAGGGCCATCCCGCGCGTGACGTCCTGGAACTGCGCCGCCGCGCCATCTGACCAACGCACGACGGCGGCGTCCAGCCAGGGAATGTAGCACTGCTCACCATCGGCGCTCTCCAGCGTGACGACCTGCGCGCCGAAAGCGTTATCCACCACCACGCCGGTGACGGTCACGGCCACGCGCGTCGTCGGCGCGACGCTCCACGGGGCAGCCTTGGGCAGACGGTCGATCCGGCGCCCCTCGGCGTCCACGAAATCAAGGGTCGCCGTGACCGGCGCGAGATCGGCGCTGGACTGGACGAGTCCAGGCCCGGGCAGGTGCACGATCTGGTAGCCGGCATCGATCGGCTCGACGGTGACGGTGTAGGCGTGGCCCTGCCGTCGCGCCGCCAACACGCGGTGCTCCAGCGCCCACACCTCGATTACCCGGCCCTGGCCGATGTCCAGCGCCCGTTCCCCCTCACAGACGTAGTCGTCATCGCTGGCCGTCCAGAGACCGTGCCCCGGCCAGGCGTCGAACAACTCGCTGTTGCCGCCCAGGTAGCGGTAGAAATTCTGCTGGAACTGCCACCACAGCATCACGCGGGGGATAGCCTGGCGGCGAGGCGCGTTCCACACCATCTCGGCCTGCTCCTCCTCGTTGGG
>DSAR01000499.1 GCA_011046405.1 Chloroflexota bacterium
CATCTCAATAAACCGGGGCAAACTCGCTCGGGCCGGTCTCCTGACCGTGCCCGCTGTGGCTCGGTCGGGAGACCGGCCACAGCTCCCCAACTTATTGAGAAGATACTCTGCGCATCTCTGTGAAACCCTCAGTGACGCTCTGTGTCACTTGTTTACTTAGCACTGAACAGGAAGGAGCCCCATGCCACAAGACCAAGAAAAAAAACTGGTGTTGATCGACGGCCACGCGCTGGCCTATCGCGCGTTCCACGCCCTGCCCGAGGACCTCAAAACCTCCGCCGGTGAACTGACCAACGCCGTGTACGGCTTCACATCCATGCTGCTCAACGTCTTGCAAGAAGAGCATCCCACCCACGTCGCCGTCACCTTCGACAAAGGCCCCACCTTCCGTCACGAGATGTACGACGAATACAAGGCCCATCGCGCCAAAATGCCCGACGAATTGCGCGCCCAGATGGACCGCGTGCGCGAGGTCGTCAAGACCCTCGACATCCCCATCTACGAGCAGGAAGGTTACGAGGCCGACGACCTGCTGGGGACCCTGGCCCGCCAGGCAGGGGAACAGGGCGCCGAGACCCTCATCGTCACCGGCGACATGGATCTCCTGCAATTGGTGGACGAGCACACCCGCGTCCTCACCTCTCGCTGGCGCTTCTCCGATACCGTCATCTACGACGTGGACGGTGTCAAGGATCGCTACGACGGCCTGACGCCGGAACAACTGGTCGATTACAAGGCCCTGATGGGCGACAAATCGGACAATATCCCCGGCGTGCGCGGCGTGGGAGAGAAAACGGCCACCAAGTTGCTCAAGAAATACGAGACGTTGGACAACATCTACGAGCACCTGGACGAGGTCACCGGACGCTTCCGCAACAAACTGGCCGAGGGAAAAGAACAGGCCTTCCTCAGCCGCCGCCTGGCGACCATCGTGCGCGACGTCCCGGTCGAAATCGACCTGGACGCTTGCCGCGTGCGCACCTATGACCAGGGCGCGGTGCTAAATCTCTTTCAGGAATTGGAGTTCCGTTCCTTGATCGATCGTCTGCCCGGGCAAGAGGCTGC
Organism: Chloroflexota bacterium; assembly: GCA_011046405.1. Classification (GTDB taxonomy): domain Bacteria; phylum Chloroflexota; class Anaerolineae; order B4-G1; family B4-G1; genus DSAR01. Next base: position 1,066 of record DSAR01000499.1, read on the forward strand.
GGCTGCGCCGACGCCGCCCGGCGCGCCCCACCAGCTCAGCCTCTTCGGCGAACCGGCCAGCTCGCCGGACGCCAGGCCACCCCACCAGGCCCCGGGAGCCAACTACCAGATTGTCGCCGACCTGGACGCGCTCCGGCAACTGGCGGATCAATTGAAAGGCACGGCCGCCCTGACGGTCGACACCGAGACGACCGGGACCGATCCGATGCGGGCGGCGCTGGTCGGCATCGCCCTCACCGACGGAGTCGAGCGAGGCTATTACGTGCCGGTCCTGGCGCCGGTCAATGACCCGCAACTGGATTTGCAGGCGGTGATCGACATCCTGGGGCCGCTGCTGGGCAATCCCGACCTGCCCAAGTACGGCCACAACATCAAGTACGACCTGACCATCCTGGAGCGGGCCGGCCTGCCGCTGCGCGGCATCGCCTTCGACACCATGGTGGCCGAGTGGCTCATCACCCCCTCGTCCAAGAACCTGGGGCTCAAGAACCTGGCCTGGGCGCGGCTCCAGGAGCGGATGACGCCCATCACCGACCTCATCGGCACGGGCCGCAACCAACTGACGATGGACCAGGTGGCCGTCGACCGAGCCGCGCCCTACGCCTGCGCCGACGTTGATATGACCCACCGGCTGGTCGCCATCCTGGCGGAGGAACTGAAGGAGAAGGAACTGTGGTCGCTGTTCCAGGAGGTCGAAGTCCCCCTGATCCCGGTCCTGGCCGCGATGGAGATGACGGGGGTGCGGCTCGACGTCGATTACCTGGAAGAGATGGGACGAGGGCTGGAGGCCCGCTTGGTCGATTTAGTGCGCCGGATCCAAGAGATCGTGGGCTACGAATTCAACGTCAACTCGACCCAGCAGCTATCCGACGCGCTCTTCGAGACGCTGGGCCTGCCGGCCCAGGGCGTCCGACGCACCAAGTCCGGCCACTACTCCACGGCCGCCAGTGTTCTCGAGCGGCTGGTCGATCACCACCCGATCATCAAGCAGATTCTGGAATATCGCAGCCTGGCCAAGCTCAAATCGACCTACGTGGACGCCCTGCCGCAGATGGTGCACCCCGAGACCGACCGCATCCACACCTCCTACAACCAGACCGGCACCGTCACCGGGCGGCTCAGTTCCAGCGATCCGAACCTGCAGAACATCCCCATCCGCACCGATATCGGGCGACAGGTACGGCGCGCCTTCGTCGCCGAGCCGGGCTGGAAACTGATCGGCGCCGATTACTCCCAGGTCGAGCTGCGCGTGATGGCCCACATCTCCGGCGACCCCGGCCTGTTGGACGCCTTCGCCCAGGGGGAGGACGTGCACGCCAGCACCGCCGCCGCCATTATGGGTGTTCCGATTGAGCAGGTAACTCCCGATATGCGGCGGGTGGCCAAGGCGGTCAATTTTGGGCTTTCCTATGGGCAGACCGCCTATGGACTCTCCGGCGCCACCGATCTGACCCAGGCCGAGGCGGAGAATTTCATCACCACCTATTTCGAGCGCTTCCCCAGGGTACGCGAATACATCGACACCACCAAGGCCCGCGCCACCCGCCAGGGTTACGTCGAGACCCTCTCGGGACGGCGGCGCTACTTCCCCGAACTGCTGCCGGGCAGCAACGCCCCGCATCAGGTCCGGATGGCGGCCGAGCGGATGGCCATCAACGCCCCCATCCAGGGGACCGCCGCCGACATCATCAATATCGCCACCATCAACCTGCACCGGGCGCTGAAAACGCAGGGACTCCAGGCCCGTATCATACTCCAGGTTCACGACGAATTGGTGGTCGAGACACCAAACGACGAGGTGAAAATCGTCGCGTCCCTGATCCGGGAGGTGATGGAGAGCGCGTTCGACCTCCGGGCGCCGCTCAAAGCCGAACTGAAAATCGGCGAAAATTGGGAAGAGATGGCCGACGTTGCCCAAATCTGACCCCCTCGAGGGTCTATTTTGTTGCACAAGCCGCCCTGGACACCCGCCCGGCAAAGACCGTGTGACGCTCGCCCTCGATGGCAAATTGCTCGATCTCGGCGAGCCCGGGGAAGTGGCCGACGTACTCCTCTAACGTGCGAAACACGACGTGGCCCAGTTTGCTCTGCCGTCCCTTGGCCTGGTGTGTGTTTTCACAGAGCAGCACGAATCCCCCCGGACGCAAGACCCGGTGGAGTTCATCGATCACTGGCGATAGCAAGCGTTCGGGCACGTGTTGCAGCACCTGACACACCCAGAGTAGATCGAACGTCCCATCCGCGAACGGCAGCGGCCCGCTCGGCAGAATTTGCGTCAGCGTTATCCCCTGCAAATCGGACGCCAACCGCAACAGGCGGGAGGAGACGTCGACGGCGGCCACGCGAAATCCCCGTTCACGCAGCCTCCCGGCAAAACGCCCGGCCCCACACCCGAAGTCCAACAAAGCGGCGACTTCCGCGCTCCCTCCGACCCTGATCCGATCGAGCACGTAGGGAGCAAGCCGCTCCCACATAACCTGCGTCTCCCGCTCGAAGCGCTCCTCGTCCCAGCGGATGTGTCCCACAGCCCGGGCACCCATCCGTTCCGCCCGCCCGTCCCACAGGTCGACCAAGCCCCACGAGGCAATGGGCACCCGCGCCGGGTACAGCCCCCTGACGGCCTCCAGGAGCCGGCTAACCCGGTCGGCCCAGGTGTGGTGCCGCCACGTGTGATCCCCGGCCGCGTCCCTCATGCGCGCTCGCTCGCCCTCGTCGGCAAGCAAGCGGCGGGCGACCGCCACACAGGCCTCGGGATCATCGAAACACGCCACGGCTTCGGCGGAATAGTGATCGACCAGCCCGGGGTAGGCCTCCACGAGCACGCACGCGCCCGCGCTACAGGAGTTGAACAGTCGGTTGCTGGTATAGTGGGGTGTGACCGCACTGTTGGAGACCGATATGACAATCCGGGCCCGGCGATTGACCACGGCCGCCTCTTCTCCCCAGGTGGCCGGGTGCGCCTGCAGGCCCGAGCCGTTCCACCCGGCGCCGAACACGTGCACGTCGAAGTGCCGACCCAGCGTCTCGAGCACAGCCCGCCGGTTACCCCGGGCCCCGCCGTTCCCCAGGAAGCGGATACCGGTGTTGAGGGCCAGGGGCTTGTTCCACGGCTGACCGGGATCGCCGACAGCGATCAGCGTGGCCCCGGCCTCGGCACACAGCGCCGCGAGCTTCCGGTCGATCTCCGGGCGGCTGCCGTGGCTGACGACGAAAACCTGGGCCGGCCGGCTGACCCTCTGCCAGGCAAGGCTGTGCAAAGCGTTCCCCAATCGCTGCCCACCCCGGTCGCGCACGGGGATGATCACCACCAGCGGCGCCCGCCCATTCCCTCCCTTCTGGACAGGGGCCCGAGCAGTCGCCCCGCTCGGGGCGCGTCCAATCCCTCCCCCCTCGGGGGTTTACTATTACCCACAAGTGGTTTGTTGAGTGGATTTGTGAAGGAGGAGCCAGGTGGCGGAGATGTCATTTAGCCGCTGCCAACCACGCCAGATGACGGTTACGTCAGGCTCACCGTCTCGCTTTCGTCCAAGGAAGCCACCGAGTTGAGCAATCCAACGAACCGCTTGGCGCACAGTGGGTATCTCCTGGGGCAATACAGTGCTTCGGTGAATCGTCGCATAGAGGGCCTGCCATTCGTATTGAGTCAAGATGGTGATACAAGGAGCATTTGGATAATGGCGATTGATATGAGTCAGCCAATACAAGCGCCAAGCAATAACGCTAGACAGCGTCAAGTAACGTTTGAGGCGTTCGGCTGTTTGCAGGCGGCAATCCTCGACTTTGCATTCCGATTTGAGGACTTTGAAGTAGACTTCAATACGCCATCGACAGCGATACCACTTGACACGTTCCACGGCGTCTTCAAAGGAATAGACGGGGACATTGGTCAAGAGCAGCCATTCCAATGGCGTAACATCGGCTGGTGGATCCACTTCTTGGGTCAAGAAAACGTACACGGTGACTGCTGGCAAGGGATCTTTCTCGAGCGACTTGGGCCGCCACGGCGGTTTGAGAGTCACCGAGCAAAACCGAACAGAGACGATAGGTATCATCTCAATAAACCGGGGCAAACTCGCTCGGGCCGGTCTCCTGACCGTGCCCGCTGTGGCTCGGTCGGGAGACCGGCCACAGCTCCCCAACTTATTGAGAAGATACGACGATAGCTTCCCGTTTCGGCTCATTGTTCTTGGCTGGCACCTCCACACCTTCAGGCGTCAACTCAACGGTTTTCTCCAGGCCTTTCAGCCACTTGCAACTTTCTTTCTCCTCAATTGGCCGATTTTTCTTCTCGGTTTGAGTCAATTCCGATGCATCCTCTGCCCGTGCCCATATCTCTTGCGTGAGTACGCCCAGAGGCAAACCCGCAGGTGTCAGAATCAACGTGGGGTGCATGAGCAATCCAGACAAGTTCTGCTCTTCAGTGCCAATCGGCCCCAGACCTTCTGTCTGTGTATGACTGGTATAGTTGAGATACGACGTGTCCTGTACAGCCAAAACCAAAGGAGACGCTTTCATTCGCTCTTGAGTCTGCTGTTGACGTGGCTCCAGTATCTTGTCCAGCACGACTTTGTCGTTGTCAAACAAGCGATCACTCGCCTTGGTTGTTGCCCAATCTTCACACGCTTGGTTGATTGGCGCTGTTGGCTGCATCGTCAGTTTGATTGCTGTGCGAATCAAACGCCTATTAAGACGCTTGTCTCCCAACTCGACGTCGCTGAACTCTTCTTCACACCAGCTTGTTGCATCTTCAACATCAATCAATGTCGCCAGGGCTTGTGTATCATCGAGCATATCCCACCTCCAGAAACTTATTATGATGACGAGATCTTCATTTTACCACATTTTCTTATCTGGTCATTGCTACTGACAGGCAGATAGATGTGGGTAATAGTAAACCCCCGCGCGGGGGGGAGGCTCGCCGCCATTGAGCGCCGTTCCTTGAGCCGGTCCCGTCTCCCCCGCGCGGGGGAGGTTCGATGTTGCCCTGGTGGATATTGGTCAAGTCCTCGATCCTCCCTGTGCACGGGAGGCAGGTGTTGGGTAGTGGTACGGTTCTGCTTTCTGATATGCTCTCCTCGTGGGAGAAAAGTTCGAGCAAAGCAGAAACCAGGTTTTTAGCTCACAAGTCGTTTTCACGTCTCCTGAGTGTTCAAAAAGTGACGAGCCAATCGGTTTGAATGACAAAAAACCTGGTTTCTTTCGGTTACGGGCTCTCCAAGTCCCACACGTCGAGGGTGCGTTCCTGGATGGGCTTTCCTTCCGCCAGCAGGTGCTCGGATTCGATCCGGACGAACCGGGCGACGTAGGGCACCGAGATCTGGTACGCGTTGTTGCCGATCACCTCCCAGATACGAAACAGTTCCTCCGTCGTGAGTTGAGTCAAGCCAACTTCTACCGTCTCATCCGGGTGGAAGACGTCGGCCGTGCGCTTGTTCAACAGGCCGGCGGGGAAAATGGGCGTATCCTCCAGGATGCGCATCATCCAGCCAGCGATGGTGTGCTGGAGGGACGCTTCCTTACCCCAGGCCGTGAGTAAGAAGTGGATATCCAACGGCAGTTGGGTCTTGTAGCGTTGGCCGTTGGGATCGAGCCGCCCCTGGGGCGTGCGGTTGGTGTCGTTTGAGACTTTGCCAGGCCGATTCCATGAGATTCAGCGTGTGACGGAATTGGGCCAAACTGGCCTGCAAGGACGCCGGGCAGTTGTCCTCGATCTCGCTCGCGAGGCCGGGCGCGGGGTTTTCCTGCATCTGGCGATACAGCAACCAGGTCTCCGGCATCGGCTCGACCTGCAACTCCTGCTGCAAGATCTCCCGGCAGCGGTGGAACTGCGCCAGCGCGGCGGGGCGTTTCCCCGCCGCGAGATAGCAACGCATCATCTCGCGATGGACGTCCTCCTGCAACGAATCGAGGGACAACAGTCGCTGGCCGTAGGAGATGGCCTGCTCGAACGCCCCGCTCAGCCGGTGGTGACACTGTAATCGCTGCTCAGCCTACCGTCCGTTTGCAGCGGATGGGCGGGGGTTTGGGTTGTTTGATTGACGGTTGGCGCCGTCATTCTCAATTCGGGGATGAGTCCGCCATCACGCCGGCAAGTAATTGCTGGTCCGAGGCCCTAAAAAACAAAAAGGCCCCACCTAGCTGGTGGGGCCATGCTTGCATCAAAAGCCGGCCAAGGTGATCAGTTGCCCCAATGCAAGACTGCAGAGTCAGCAAACATAGATGAAGCTAGAGAGTCTGAGCCCTCTAGCCATTCTTAGTATCTTCTCAATAACTTGGGGTGAATCTGTTCGTAGTGCGCTTTTAGGGGCGCTGAAGCGCCTACTACGAACAAGCCCCCGGTTTATTGAGAAGATACCATTCTTACATCAGTGGGCCGGGAAGGACTCGAACCTTCGAAGGCTGTGCCAGCGGATTTACAGTCCGCCCCCTTTGCCGCTCGGGACACCGACCCAAAATTAAATTGTGACGATCAAGCCTATCCTTCCCCGGCTCTCAAGGACAAGCCTGCGCTCGAGAGCCGGCGATGGGATTTGAACCCATGACCTACTGATTACAAGTCAGTTGCTCTTCCAACTGAGCTACGCCGGCGCGATCGCGACGCACATTATACCACAATCATTCTAAGCGTCAAGAAAATTTTCTCTCAGTGAATGCGAATAGAACCGGCCTCCAGATCCCAAATCAAATCGAGGGGAACGTCAGGTCTGAGGCCAATATCCCAATGATACGAAGATGCTTCGAAAACCCAAGTTGCGTCTGATTTGCCTTTGACCAGTCAACGTGGTAAACTAAAATGGCTTTGACTCAATTCCGCTTCACCTTAACCCCTATTCCCCAAGGAGAACCATGTCTACATCCAATACTCAGATGCTGAACGCTCTGCTAACCCCCTGGCACGAAGCGATAGACGCCCCGCACCAGGCTCAGGAAGACGTGTTGCACCGGTTCCTGGAAACCTATGCCAGGACTGACTACGGCGCGCAGCACCAGGCCGAACAAGTCGAGACGATCCAGGATTACCGACGGGCCTTCCCCGTGATGACTTACGAGACGTACTCCCCCCTCATCCAGCGCGTAATGGCTGGGGAGACTGAACTTCTGCTCGACGAAGCGCCGGTCGGTTGGGCCATCACACGGGGGACGACGGGCGACGAGTCCAAATTCATCCCGATGACGCAGACCGACGTGATGATGCGCATCAGCGCCGGGCGGGCGATGATGAACTACGTCCTCCAACACGAGCGATACGACCTATTCGAGGGCGTCAATTTGAACTTGAATTTTCCATCGGTGGTCGGGACGGTACAGGTAGGAGAAAAGGCGATCGAGTATGGCTACAGTTCCGGCATCTACGTGAAACATGTGTCTGCCTTCACGCCTATCCGCTCACTACCCACGCAAGAAGACATTGATGCGTTGGGCGGCGGCAAGACGCTCCGGGATTGGGAAGCCCGTTTTGAATTGGCCTATCGACAATGCCGGGACGAAAACGTCACCCTGGTCGGCGGCGTCTGCCCTACAGCCCTTCGTTTTGCCCGCTACTTACGGAAGACGCACGGACGCTATCCCAAGGATTTGTGGCAACCCCAAATCGTGACCCTGGGCAGCGTGCCGGGGATCAACACGCGCCATCGACCGGCTCTCCATGCCCTCTATGGCAAACAGATCACCATCCGCGAGATTTATGGCGCGACTGAGGGAATGTTCGGGCAACAAAGGGGCGAGAAGCGGGCCTGGGTCCCCAATTACGACCTATACTTCTTCGAGGTCCGCACTCGCTCCGGTGTCAAGATGCTCCACGCGATGCGGCCCGGCGAGATGGGCAGCTTGATCGTCTCCACACCCATCCTGGCCCGGTACGAAATTGGCGATCTGATCCTAGCACTGCGACCGCCCCACTTCCGTTGCATCGGGCGCGAGCGCTGGTGGACTCCGTTGCGCTACGCTTGGGGCGAATTGATGACGCTCAACCTAGGCCGGTTATGAAAGGAAGGAAGGAAGGAAGGAAGGAAGG
>DSAR01000117.1 GCA_011046405.1 Chloroflexota bacterium
ATAATATACCATAGCAAACGATTTGTCAAGCCCCTTGTCCAGCCTCTAAATTCTGACAATCTATCCTCATCACAGGAAAATCCAAATCCCTGATGGGTTTTCGGTATCATCTCAATAAACCGGGGCAAACTCGCTCGGGCCGGTCTCCTGACCGTGCCCGCTGTGGCTCGGTCGGGAGACCGGCCACAGCTCCCCAACTTATTGAGAAGATACGATTTTCGAAACAATTCGAAAACTGCGGACCTGACTCCTATATGGCATCCTAACGACTTCTTCATCAACTCTTCATATTGTTTTGCTATCATATAGGCAAGCTGGAGGGAAGCCAGTTCTAGTCAAGCAGAGCGTTCGAGAATGTCTTTCCGAGGACGCTCCTATAAACTGAGGAGGTAAATCGAATGAGCAAAAAGAGATGGATGGTATTGTTGAGTGCGGCGCTGGCGGTGTTGCTGGTGGGGTTGATCGGCGTGACCACTGTGTTTGCCCAGGAACCGACGCCCGAGTCGGAGATCCCGTTTGGGTTCGGCCAGATGCGGGGTGGACGGCATGGGTTGGGCGGTTTCGGGCGAGGGTTGCTTGGCGACGCTCGCTTTTTGGGCGGCCAGTGGACGATGTTCGATACGGCCGCCGAGGTCCTGGGGCTGACGCCGGAGGAACTCTTCGCTGAACTACACGCTGGCCAGACACTGGCCGAGATCGCCGAGGCGCAGGGCGTCGAGATGGAAGCCTTACAAGAGGCGTTTGACGCTGCTCGCGGCGAGGCGAGGCAGGCGGCCATCGAGCAGGCGGTCGAGAATGGGGTGATGAGCCAGGAGCAGGCTGATTGGTTGCTCGAAGGGATCGAGAAGGGCTTTATGCCTGGGGGGCGCCGTTTTGGCCGTGGCCGCGGCCCCGGTGGCGGTGATTGCCCCCGTTTCGCCCCCGGCACGACGACCGATGGTGAGGATTTGTAGACCGACGACGGCTTGACCTCTAGCGGAAAATCGGGATGGCCCTGGTTGGGATGTGCTCAACCGGGGCCATCTGTTTGATGTGGCACGATCCGCAGAATTCCTGTAAAATGGACGTAGGACATCAGACATCGGACATCGGACGTAGGACATCGGACGTTGGACGTATTGAGGTGGGGCGATGCTTAAAGAGAAAATCCTGCTAGTTGACGACGATCCAAAAATCGTGGCGTTGATCCGGCTGTACCTGGAGAAGGACGGTTACCGGGTACTCACTGCTCACGGCGGGTTGGAGGCCCTGGAACTGGCCCGCCAGAAGCGACCGGACCTGATCCTGTTGGACTTGATGTTGCCGGAGATCGATGGCCTCGACGTCTGCCGCATCCTGCAGACGGAGTTGGATGTGCCGATCATCATGCTCACGGCCCGGACGACCGACGAGGACAAGCTCATCGGTCTCGAACTGGGGGCCGACGATTACGTCACCAAGCCCTTCAACCCCCGCGAGGTCGTGGCCCGGGTGCGGGCGGTGTTGCGCCGGGTCGGCCGGATGTCTTCGACAGGAGCGACGGTGATGGACTTCGACGGCCTGGAGATCGACCGCCGCAGCCACGAGGTGCGGGTGCGGGGCGAGGTCGTCGATCTCACGCCGACCGAATTTCGGTTGCTGGAGGTGTTGGCCGGGGAGCCGGGCAAGGCGTTCACCCGCCCGGAGCTACTGGACCAGGTCTTCGGGTACGATTTCGAGGGGTTCGAGCGCACGGTGGACGTCCACGTGAAGAACCTGCGCCAGAAGATCGAGCCGGACCCCAAGGAACCGCTCTACATCCAGACCGTTTATGGCGTGGGCTATCGTTTCAACGACATGGTGGGGAGGGATTGAGATGTTTCACTCGCTTCGCTTTCGCCTGCTGGTGGCGGTGATCCTGGTGGTGGTAGCTGTCGTGGGCGGTATTGCCTTGGTTAGCGTCCAGGTCACTACCCGGACGTTCCAGGATTACGAGGATCGTCGGGGGGCATTGCGAGACCGGCGATTCCAGACGTTTCTTTCGATGCACTACGCGCGACACGGCGACTGGTCCGGCGTTCAGGCGGAGATCGAGCGGATTGGACAGATCACGGGGGAGCGCGTCATCCTGGCCAACCGGGATGGGCGGATCGTCGCTGATTCCGAGGATCAGCTCATTGGGCAGATGGCGAAAAGAGATTGGCCGCCACCGACAGCGGTGTTGATGCACCGGAGAGCGCCGGTGGGTGCGCTTTACGTGGATGTTCCCAATCTACCGGGACCGTCGGGTCCTGAAGGGCTCCTGCGCTCGGTCAATCGCACGTTGTTGCTGGTGGCGCTAGGCGCCGGGCTGGGAGCCGTCTTGCTTATCCTGGGGCTCTCCCGTCGCATCCTGGCCCCGGTCGAGGCGCTGACGGCGGCCGCACGCCGGATGGAGGCCGGGGACTTGAGCCAGCGGGTGGAGATCGCGTCCCAGGACGAGATCGGTGACCTGGCCCACGCCTTCAACCGCATGGCCGACGGGCTGGCCCGTCTCGAGGAACTGCGGCGTAACATGGTAGCCGACGTGGCCCACGAACTGCGCACGCCCCTGACCAACGTCCGGGGTTACCTGGAGGCGATCCGGGACGGGGTGGTGGAGCCGGAGCCGCGTGTCATCGACTCTCTCTACGAGGAGGCGATGCTGCTCAATCATCTGGTGGATGATCTGCAGGAACTGTCCTTGGTCGAGGCTGGAAAGCTCCACCTGGTGCGCCAGCCGCTGGCTCCGGCCGACCTGGTGGATCGGGCTGTCGAGGCTTTCGTCCCCCGGGCCGAGGCGAAGGACGTCACGCTACAGGTCGAGGTGCCGGAAGATCTGCCCCTGGTGGACGTCGACGCCCAGCGGATCGGCCAGGTATTGCGCAATCTGCTGGAAAATGGGCTGATCCACACCCCGGCGGGCGGGCAGGTGGGTGTGACGGGGCGGCTCGCCAGCGGTGGCCGGTGGGTCGAGATCACAGTGTGGGATACCGGCGCCGGCATCGCTGCCATAGACCTGCCCCACGTCTTCGAGCGCTTCTACCGGGCCGACCGGTCGCGCTCGCGGGCTACCGGGGGCGCGGGATTGGGACTGGCCATCGCCAGGCAACTGGTCGAGGCCCACGGCGGGCGGATCGGGGTGGAGAGCGAGGTGGGGCGCGCGACGCGCTTCACGTTTACGTTGCCGGTGGCCGAGGGGTAGTGGGAGCATAACCGGACGTTTACCGGTCTCGCAGGCCCAGCCAGCCTTCCAGCGCGTATATCACACCACCGCCGAGTCCAACCGCCAGGTGGACGCTCCCCACGACTAGTCCCAACGCGACGGCGACGTTCTCGTCGACGCCCAGCGGCGCCAGGAGGGCGGTGCTGATCGCCTCTCGCACGCCCCATCCGCCGATGGACGGGATCAGGCCGGATACCGACAGCAGCGGCGTGATGATGAAGAAGTGGCCCAGGCCGGTTTGTGCCCCAACCGTCTGTCCACAAAGCCAATTGATGAGCACGTTGATGACGTTGAAAAAGAGCGAGATGGCGCACGCCTGCAGGATGGCGCATCGCCCGCATCCGGTGACCGCGGCGTAGATTTTCGCCAGGGGCCCCTGATTGGTCAGTGAAAGAGGAGGGGGTAACCAGTCGCCGACGTGTTTCAAAAACCGCCCCTCCAGGATCAAGACCCCGGCGATCAACCCGCTGCCCGCGACTCCGACGAGGACGAGAATGAGTTCCAGGGGCAGGTGATCGGCCATGAAGGGCAGCACGGTCAGGCCCATGGCAAAGAGGGTCAAAAGGCCTGTCATGCGGTCGACGAGGACGGTGCCGACGGCGGCCGAGCGATCGGTATCCTGCGTGAGTTCGATGGCCCGCACGACGTCGCCGCCGAAGGAACTGGGCAGGAATGCATTGAAGAAAGAGCCGACGAAGTAAAGTTTCAGCAAGCGTCCAAAATTCACGGCGGCCCCCAGCCCCCGGATCAGGACGAGCCAGCGCCAGGCCCGGACGAGCAAGCTGAACAGGAAGAGGGCCAGGGCGATCAGCCAATAACGCAGGTCGGCGCCCCGCAGGACGGCCAGGGTTTCGCCCAGGCCGATTCGCCAGAATAGAATGGCCAATATCCCCCCACTGACGAGTACGCGCAGCAGGTTCAACCGGCGCTTTTTATTCACGCTCTCGCGCCAACACGCGAATTTTACTCAATAGGACGTGTTTGTCGAGCGGACGGCCGTCGGCGGCGATGACGCGCAGGTGACCATCTTCGAAGCGGTAGACGCCGACTTCGATGTCGTAGAAATCCGGCGGGGTCGTCTCGCCGACTTGCAAGGGGCGCACATCCTGGACGATCTCACCGGGATGCCATTGACTGCTCGGTACCCCTGGCGGACTGTCGGTGTTGGCCCAGACCTGGTCATTGATGCCCAGCACGTGGGCGAAGATACGATAATCCTTCTGTAAATTCACTTGAGCCTGCCAATAGAGCGTCAGGGTGATTGCTTCGCCGGGATGCGCCGCCCGCCGGTCCAGGCGATAACCGGCGAGCGTGATCCGGTTGCCGAAGTTGACGTTGATCGGATTGGGGATTTCTCCCGGGTGGGCGTCGATTTCGACCGTCTCCAGGCGGACGGCGTCTCGACCGTCCGGTGTGGTGAGACGCGGGCCGTCGGGCTGGTACAGACCGACCTGGACGTAGGCCCGGTCGGGCGCGTAGGCGGCCTCAGGGACGAAGAGGCGATAGACGTCGGCGAAGACGACGCCCGGTTCCCAAGCGGAGGTCGGGTAGCGTCCCAGGCCGGGGTAAGTGTCGCGCTGGGTGACCATGATCGCGCCAGGTTCACTGAGCAGGTGGACGAATATGGCATAATCGCGCTCGGTCGGCGCCAGCGCCTGCCAGTAGACGGTGACGTCGACCGTCTCGCCGGGCTTGGCGCGGGTCGGTGAGACCCGGTAGCCCAGCAGGCGGGCCGTTTCGCCGAATTGAGCGGCGGCGGACCGGTTGGGGATGGCCTCGATCTCGGCCGGGTCGAGTGGGGTGGGGCGGGCGTAGGCCGGCGCCAGGACAGCGGCGAGGGCGTAGACCGCCAGGGCCAGCATAGCGATTGTGATTGCCCCGCTGGCGATTTCGGTCAGGCGTTGGGGCAAGAGACGGCTGAAACCGCGCGTGACCAGCATGGCGAAGGCCGGCAGGGCCGGGAAGAGAAAGCGCCCCATCGCGCCCGCCGGTTGGATGAGGATGTAGTAGCTGACGACCGCCACGAAGGTCAGCGGGAAAATGACCAGCAGCAGGCGGCCGTCGGGACGACGGCGCTCCGCCTTGTTGGCGTAACCGAGCAGCGAGATGGCGCAGAAGGTCAGTAGGGTGTGGTAGACGACCGGCGGCATGGGAATCTGCCCATAGCCGAAGCGACCCCACAGGCTGCTCCACAGGTAGGGCAAGCTTTGAGGGAGAGTCCACAGATGCTCCGCCGCCGCCCGACCGGCCCACAGCTCGTTGACCTTGTTCATCCCAGTGAGATCGCCGTACAGGACATAGTTGCGGCCGAACCACCAGCCGGCGATGAGGACTGCCAGCCCCAGGACGACGAGCAGACCGGAGGCCATACGTTTGATGGATGCGCGCCAATTGGGTGAATCGGCGTGCCGGGATGTGGGCCAGGTAGCGAGCAGGTAGGATAGCCCGATGGGCGCCAGCAGGACCAGCAGGTGAAACTTGGTCAAGAGCGCCAGGCCATAGAGGATGCCCAGGCCGACGTCCATGCAGCGGCTGGGACCTCGCTGGATCAGGCGGGTGCAGGCCCACAGGATGGCTGCCCCGAAAAAAGCGGCCATGATATCGTTGTTGACGGCAGCGCTCAGGTAGATGAACTGCGGGTTGAAGGCGACGATGGCGGCCCCGGCGATGGCGACGCCAGGATGGTTGGGGAAAATGTCTCGTCCAGCGCGGTGGGTCAGCCACACGGTCCCGGCGCCGAGCAGGATGTTCAGGCCGCGCATGAGGTAGACCGCCAGGGCGACGTCGCGGAAGGGGAAGCGTTCGTCCTCGCCGTGCAGGTATTGATTCTTATTGTCGTTGCTGATGCTCCAGTAGCGGTAGCCCCAATACCGGTTGGCGGGCGGAGTGTCATAGACGTCCTTCTCGACCGGCGCCCAACCGCTGGCGAGAGCGGACAGCGCGTAATAGAGCGGCGGGTGGTGGCTCTGCGCGCGGGGACCCTCGGTTGTTTGGACGGGCAGGTCGCGGTAGACGGCAAGGTGCCGGACGTAGCGGACGTGGCGCAGTTCGTCGCTCGGCTCATAGATGGGGGAGTTGAGGGCGTAGGCGGCGGCGAGGATGAGGTAGGCAAGTAGGACGAGCATTGATGGATATTGCACGATACGACGTGAGAGATGCGCTGTCACAAGTCGGTGAATCTTCTGATGGGCCGTTATATATCTCGACAATTTTAACTTCTCGTTCCTCGGTGGTTAAAACCACGTGCAACGGCTGCAAAGTCGCCCTTCGGCGACTGGGAGTTAATCCGCGAAGGTAGATTTTGGACCGAGTCTATGACACGTAGTAGCACGCGAATTTATTCACCGGACTTCGAAGTTAACATTGTCAAGACACTGAACGCACTTGAAAGCGGCTTTTCCGTACAGGTTCTTTGGGATTTCGCATGGTTGTGGTGAGAGATTAGTCACGAATTGCACGAATCAACATGAAAAACTCAAAGATTAGTGACAATTCGTGGCGAAAAATTGACTGCTTGCTAAGCCGAGCATGCGAACTACCAGAGAGCCTTCGTATGAAGCCTCTGATGGCGAGATTACGGCGTGCAAGATTGGTTCGGCAGAACCTTGAAATCATCAAAGCGAATATCTATCGGTGTGATCTCGTAATCCCCACCGATTACGCCCACTCTTGTTTTAGAGCTGAGGCCACTCATATCCCACGAGCCCTTGTAATTCCCGCCGATATAGACCCTGACGTTATTGCCATTGACGCTCACCTGCAATTTGTTCCAACCGGAGCGACTGGTGCCAGATCGATTGACCCCTTCAATTTTATAGTTATAACGAGCACAGCCGTACTTGGGGAAATCGTAGTGATCATTCCGGATGAGGAACCAACCGAGATTGTTGGGATCGCCGTCTCGGTATAAGCATAATGCGTAGATATCTGTATTGGCATTATCAGCGCCAAAGATTAGTCCCATATTGGCCCACCATCCATCTTCTTGGAACTTTACCCTGGTCTCAACACAGTATTTGTTGGTAGATAGCGAATAGGGCGCCAAAGCATTTGGCTGATAGAACCAATCCCAGGGGCCATGTCCATCTGCGTTCTCAATGTAGATACGATATTCACCGCCTGTATAATTCTGATGCCAATATCCACGTGTGTTTCCGTCGAAATCCTTCATTGCGCCAGTTCTAATCGGCCATCCGCTACCAGAATTGGAGAAATCGTCGTAGTACATGGTGTTGACGATCACCGATCTGACGCTGCTCCAATCACCATCCCCATATGCGTTATGGCCTCGCACACGGTAATAGTACGTCCCGTCCGGTTTGTTGTTGAAGACCTTTTCGCTCCCTGCTTGAATGTAGGACGTAGCCCCGGAGAAGCTGGCGTTAGTGGCCTCCTGTAACGTGTAGGTCACGACCGGAACCTGGGGATGCTCGTAAGTCCAGCGAACGGTGTAGTTGTTGCCGCCCTCCGGCGGGCCGTCGATGGTCAGCGCGGGCGCGTAGGGGAGCGTGCGGATGGTGACGACTTTGACGTTGCTCCACGCGCCGTAGCCATATTCGTTGTAACCACGCACGCGGTAGTAGTAGGTCCCGTCCGGTTTGTCGTTGAAGACCTTTTCGTTCTGCACGCCGGTGTGCTCGACGACGTATTCGGCGGCGTTCTGGAAAGCGGCGTTGTCCGCCTCCTCGAGCGTGTAGTTGATCACGTCGATCTGGGGATGGTCGTGGGTCCACCGGACAGTGTAATCGTTGTTTCCCTCTCCCGGATCGTCCAGCGAGAGGACCGGCGGATAGGGGATGGGTGGCCAGCGCTTGAAGACGAGGGGAAGATAGATGTAGCGCTTATATACGGCCCACACCGAGGCTTGCACTTCCTGTAGCGCCCCATCGCCCGTGATCTGGGCGGTGTTGGTGATCTCCACGTTCTCGGTCAGCGTGGGCGGCACTTGCATCGTGTAACTGAGCACGACCTCTTCCTCGGGCAGCAGCAACGACCCGATCGGCCACGAGGCAATGTTCCAGGTGATGACGCCGCCCGCCTCGCCGAAACTACCCCGGGTCGCCGTCAGGCTTTCCGCGTTGAATAAGGGGATGGTGGGCAGCGTGTCGGTCATCCAGACCGTGGGAGCCTGGGCGTCGCCGCTGTTGCGGATACGGACGGTGTAGGTCAGATAATCCCCCGGACGGACCTGATCGGATGGCATGACCGTCTTGGACACGTCCAGGTCAACGTACCGGGGTCGAGCGTAGACCCGGCTGATCCGGTTGAAGGAATCCCCAGGTACGTAGATCTCGGCAGCGTTGATGATCCAACTTGCTTGAGACAAATCGGGCGAGACCATGGCCTGGAAACTCAGGGTCTCCACGGCGCCAGGGCCGGCCGCGACGTCGAGCGTCCAGGTGATCGTATCATCCTGGACGACGTAACTGCCGGTCGTGTGGGTGATGCTCTGGGCATCGAGGTCGAGAAGCGGCGGTATCTGGTCGACGACCTGAACCCCTGGCACCCCAATATCCTCATCGTTGTTGAGAATGATGGTGTAGGTCAACAGATCGCCGGCCTTGGGATAAACGGTCGGCGCCACCTGTTTCTTCGTATCCCAATTGTTTAGATTGCCTGCTTCTAGGGAGATGAGTGTCTCCGGCGACGAGAACTCGCTCGCGTAACCTCCCTCGGTTTTGACCTGGGCCGTGTTCTGCACCTGGTTGGCGGATATGGTGGGGGAGATGCGGGCGCTGAATTGGATGACGGCGGTTTGGCCGTAGCCGTACATCGTGGCAGTCCAGGTGATAACGTTGTCCTGCA